>PMUF01000465.1 GCA_003167015.1 Chitinophagaceae bacterium
TCAACTTTTGAGACACCCTCTCCGATATCGGGTGATATCCGGCGATATTCAGGAATGTTGTTGATTATAAAGTCTTCAGTACGTCGTTCATGCTGCGGACGGCCTCGGCGCTTTTGTTGAACAGGGCCTGTTCGTCGGCGTTCAGGCCGAAGTCGAGGATCTTTTCCCAGCCGTGCCGGCCGATGGTGACCGGAACACCGAGACAGATATCTTTCTGCCCATACTCTCCGTTGAGGGAGACGCAGCAGGTAAATAATTTTTTCTCGTCGCGCACGATGGATTTGACCAGGGCAGCGCCGGCGGCTCCGGGGGCGTACCAGGCGGAGGTACCGATGAGCTTGGTGAGGGTAGCGCCACCGACCATGGTGTCGGCAACGATCTTCTGCTGTTGTTCGGTGCTGAGGAATTTCGTGACGGGGGCGCTGTTCCAGGTGGCGAGGCGGATCAGCGGGATCATGGTGGTATCGCCATGGCCGCCGACCACTACGGCGTTGAGGTCATCCGGGCTGCAATGCAGGTGTTGGCTGAGCTGGTATTTGAACCGGGCGCTGTCGAGCGCGCCGCCCATGCCGATGATGCGGTGTTTAGGCAGGCCGGTATCGGTGAGGGCCAGATAGGTCATCGTGTCCATCGGGTTGCTGATGATGATCAGGATGGCGTCGGGCGAATGTTTGAGGATATTTTCAGCCACTCCTTTCACGATGCCGGCGTTGGTGCCGATCAATTCTTCGCGGGTCATGCCGGGTTTGCGGGGGAGACCGGAGGTGATGACGACCACATCGCTGCCAGCGGTCTTTGAATAATCATTGGTGCTGCCGGTGATGCGGGTATCGAAACCCAGCAGGGCGGCGGTCTGCATCATATCCTGCGCCTTTCCTTCGGCCAGTCCTTCCTTGATGTCCAATAATACCAAATCCTCTGCCAATGCTGCACGGGCGATATTATCGGCACAGGTAGCGCCAACAGCGCCGGCGCCTACAACCGTAACTTTCATCTGTAAAATATTTGAGTGATAAAATGATTTGCGCGCACAAAGGTAACTACTTCTGCTATTTGGTCGATGCTTCTATTTCTCTTTGAACGCATCGATGATCAGATCCGCCTTCTGATTTCCTTCGAAGGTGGTGATCAGTTTACCCTTTTTATCATATAAGGCGAGGTAAGGCAGGTTGCGGATCCTGTAGAAGGGTGGGAGGGCGAATTTTTCGTCCCGGCCTATTAAGATATTGGGATGATCGGCGATATGATAATGTGCATAAAAGTCTTTCATCTCCGAAAACGGCTGGTAGGTGGCCATGACGATCTCGATATCCTTAAAATCCTTGAAGTCAGCGAGGATGGCCTCTGTCTGGTGCTTGCAATGCTCGCAATCCGGACTAAAGAACATGATGATCGTCTTACGATTTTTTTTGATATCGTCTTTGCTGAGATAGGAGGTGCTGTCGAGTTTCAAGAGGTGGAGTGGCGGAATGGTCGGGAAACGCATAAAGGGGGCGTTGGCGTTGGCCGAATCGGTGGCGGGCTGGTTGGGTAATTTCTGAGCTGATGCGGCATGACCGAGGGCGAGGGCAAGTATTGCCAGGTATACTGTCTTCATCATATTAGTTTCAAAAAGAGTTTGATAGTCTAAACGCGGTGTAAAAATAAATGTTTAACGAAAAAGGGCAGTATTTATTTGTTTTCTACGAAAATTCCGTAGATTTACGAAAAGTTCGTAATTATGGAAAAATTAAGTCATCAGGAGGAGGAGGCCATGCAGGCCGTCTGGAAGACGGGGGAAGGGAGCATCAAGTCGTTCCTGGACAATATGTCTTCGTCGGATACTCCTTATACGACGCTGGCATCGACGATCAAGAACCTGGAGAAGAAGGGGTATTTGTCGAGCCGGATGATCGGGAATGCGTATTTGTACCGGCCGCTGATTTCGGAGGATGAGTATAAGAAAAAGTTTATGAGCGGGTTTGTGCTGGATTATTTTTCCAATTCCTATAAGGACCTGGTGAATTTTTTCGTGGAGGAGAAGAAGCTGAGTGCGGGGGAGCTCAGGGAGATCATCAACCTTATTGAGAAATCAGGCCTAAAATAGTATTCCTATGCCATCCTTACTATTGTATCTGCTAAAATTATCGATCAGTCTTTCGATTGTTTGGATCTTCTATCAGTTATTTCTTCGCCGGCTGACCTTTTACGGGTGGAATCGCTGGTATCTGCTGGGCTATTCGGTGCTGTCGTTCTTTATTCCACTGATCAATATAGAGGGTCTGGTGGACAAGAACCCGGCGGGTGAGGCGGGAGTAGTGGAATATATTCCCGCGATCGGGCAGTATATGGCATCCGGGCCGTTTCATCCGGCGGCGGTGGTGGCTACACCGTTTGACTGGACTGGGGCGGTACTATGGATGATCGGAGCGGGCGCCGTTGTATTGTTGATCCGGATGCTGGTCCGGTGGCTGTCGTTGGTCAGGATCAGGCGATCGGCGAGGATGGTGGAATGGGAAGGACTGAGAATATATGAGATCGGGGAGGATATCAGACCCTTTTCGTTTGGGTCGGCTGTGTACATCAATCCGCAGCTGCATACGGAAAAAGAGTGGGAGGAGATCATCCTACATGAGTATGTACATATCCGTCAGCGTCATACGATAGATATCCTGCTGGCGGAGCTGGTTTGTATCCTGAACTGGTATAATCCCTTCAGCTGGCTGATCCGGCGGTCGATCCGGCAGAACCTGGAATTTATTGCGGACCGGCAGGTGCTGGGCAGCGGGGTGGACAGGGTAGGGTACCAATATCATCTGCTGAAGGTTCTTGGGGAGACGCGTTACCGGCTGGCCAATAATTTCAATTTCTCTTCACTTAAAAAACGAATTATCATGATGAACAAGATGCGGAGCGCGCGGCTCCATTTGCTGAAATTCCTGTTTGTCCTTCCTCTGGTGGGGGTATTGCTGGTGGCTTTCCGGGACGCGGCGGAGGTGGGGCGTACTACGGTTGA
Source organism: Chitinophagaceae bacterium (assembly GCA_003167015.1). Lineage (GTDB taxonomy): Bacteria > Bacteroidota > Bacteroidia > Chitinophagales > Chitinophagaceae > Puia. The sequence continues at coordinate 2,996 of PMUF01000465.1, forward strand.
GAAATTGTACGGCGGATTACCGGAGCGTGTGCCGCCGCCGGGAAGTAATACGGATGGGCAGGGGAAGGCTGCGCGTTCCGGCGGAAAGATCGTGATCGGAAGTGGGGTGATTGGCGTTGTGGGTGAGCGCATCAGGAAAGATACGATGCCTAAACACCCGGGTTCGGCGCCTTCATTATCCCCACAGATCCTGTATGTGGTCGATGGTGAGAAGATGCCGGTGGGATGGGATCTCAATATGCTGCCGGCTGATTTGATCGGAACCAGGGTGTATATGAATTCCGCGAAGGCATTGACGTTCTTTGGGCCGCGTGGCGCGAATGGTGCGGTGGTGATCAGGACCAAAGCTTACGAGGCAGCGCATCCTTTTATCGTGGTTAGTGATGAAAAACGAGGAACTCCGGCTGTATTATTCGACGATAGTGTATTGGGGAAACGGCCGCCGCTGTTGGTGGTCGACGGGCAAATCTGGCCAAACGATTTGGTGCAAAAACTAAACCCCAATGAGATTAAATCCATCACTGTGCATAAGTCGGAAGAGTATACGAAGCAATACGGGGATGAGGGGAAGAATGGCGTCATAGAGATCACCCTGAAGCCAAAAGGCACGGGCGCCGGGCCATATAGGTCCGGGTCCATAACGATGAATGGGGAGTCGCATGTGGAGGGAAACGGGCAGGCGATCGGTGTAGCCAATGGGCCGCGGGAAGGGCAGGCCCAGGTTATATTTGATAATGGGAAACAAATTGCCATTGCGGATACGATCAAAATGAACGGGCTCATCATCACCACGTATCACCCGGGTGGGAATTAGAGGTCCAAGGAGAAGTCTTTGCCACAACTAGTTTTTAATGTAAATTTGCCCCCTCCTTACCGGATGATGGTTTTGCTACATTATTTAGCGGCCTTCCGGAAAGGAGGGGTTTACATTTAATGGCATAAAAAAATTTTACAGCTCTTATGGCAAATACTGCGGACATCAGTCGTGGCATGATCATCAAATTGGATGGTAGTTTATATACCGTGGTGGAATTCGGGGAGAATAAGACAGCCAGGGCGGCAGCCAAGGTGTGGGCCAAGCTGAAGGGGGTAGACAATGCCCGCTCCATCGAAAAGACCTGGAACAGTGGGGATACGATATATCCTGTGCGGGTGGAAAGAAAGGCATACCAATACCTTTATAAGGACGATACGGGCTATAATTTCATGGACAATGAAACTTTCGAGCAGATTGCGTTGCAGGAAGCGTTGATCGATGCGCCGCAGTTCCTAAAGGAAGCGCAGGAAGTCTCTGTCCTCATCAATACCGACACCGACCAGCCGATGAGTGTTGAATTGCCCGATAAGATCGTGGTGCTGGTGACCTATTCCGAACCCGGCATCAAGGGAGACACGGCTACCCGTACACTGAAGCCTGCGAAGGTAGAGACGGGCGCCACGGTGAATGTCCCTCTCTTCGTGAATGAAGGGGAATTGATCCGGATCAATACCAAGACGGGTGAATATGTGGAAAGGGTGAAATAGTTTGATTTGTCAAGAATGATTTTTCAGGAATGTTTTTTTGCTATTGGCAAGTGTTTTTGGGTATATTTAGCTTTAATCCCTATTTTAGCCGCCCAAATAAAACTGTAAATTCATCCATATGGATTTTAAACAGATTCAGGAGTTGATCAAAATGATCAACAAGTCTAATATTGGCGAAGTGAGTATTGAGGAGAAAGGATTCAAACTGACCATCAAACAAAAAGAAGAGCCGGTCCAGCAATTGATTGCGGCTCCCATACAGACCCAGCCGGTCGCCGCGTTGTCGGCACCGCCCCTGGCAGCCTCTCAGCCGGCCGCGACTGCAGCGGCGGAAAAGCCTTCCAAAGCCGCCGAGGCTCCTGCGGGCAATACGGTTACTATTAAGAGTCCCATGATCGGTACCTTTTACCGCAGCGCTTCTCCGGACAAGCCTTCTTTTGTCAGTGTCGGAGACGAGGTCGAACCGGGCAAAGTGGTTTGCATCATCGAGGCGATGAAGCTGTTTAATGAAATCGAGAGTGAAGTAAAAGGCAGGATCGTAAAAGTTCTGGCAGAAGACGCCTCCCCGGTTGAATATGACCAGCCTTTATTCCTCGTAGAACCTGCCTGACCCACCAAAAAGAGCATGAATGTTTAAAAAAATATTAATTGCCAACAGAGGGGAGATTGCTCTCCGGGTTATTCGTACCTGTCGAGAGATGGGCATTAAGACTGTGGCGGTTTATTCCACGGCAGACAAGGAAAGCCTGCATGTGAAGTTTGCCGATGAGGCTGTGTGTATAGGCAAGCCGGCGAGTTTCGATTCCTACCTCAACATCCCCCACATTATGGCAGCCGCGGAGATCACGAATGCGGACGCCATTCATCCGGGTTATGGATTTTTAGCGGAAAATGCGCGTTTTGCGGAGATCTGCGGCGAACACGATATCAAATTTATCGGGCCTACTCCGGCGATGATCAACTCCATGGGGGATAAGATCACGGCGAAAGATACCATGATCAAGGCCGGGGTGCCGGTGGTGCCCGGCGGCCAGGGGTTACTGGAAAGCCTGGACGAGGCCAAGGGGCTGGCGGGGGAGATCGGTTATCCCGTCATCCTGAAAGCGACGGCCGGTGGTGGTGGAAAGGGAATGCGGGTGGTATGGGAGGAATCGGAAATGGAGCGGGCTTATAATACGGCCAAGGCTGAGGCGGGCGCCTCCTTTAAGAATGACGGCGTCTACATGGAGAAGTTCGTGGAGGAGCCGCGGCATATTGAAATACAGGTAGCGGGTGATCAGTATGGCAGGGTATGTCATCTCAGTGAAAGGGATTGCAGCATCCAGCGTCGTCACCAGAAGCTGGTGGAAGAGTCTCCGTCGCCTTTCATGACGGAGGAATTGCGTCGCCGGATGGGTGAGGCTGCGATCAAGGCTGCTTCTGCGATCAATTATGAGAGTGTGGGCACCATTGAATTCCTGGTGGACAAGCATCGCAATTTCTACTTTATGGAGATGAATACGCGTATCC
>PMUF01000471.1 GCA_003167015.1 Chitinophagaceae bacterium
CCGTTATTGCCGATATTGCCTGTCGTCGACCAGTAATAGTTCAGGGACGTCACGTCGATATTGATGGAGGCGGTATTGATCGTGCCCACATTATCCGTTGCCTTAGCCGTCAGCTGGTAGGAGCCGGGATCAGGTCCTACCCAGGTGAAGTTATAGGGTGCGGCGTCGACCTCCCCGATCTTGGTTGTATCTTCATAAAATTCCACCTTGGCAATCGTCTGCCCCGGCTCTGAAGCTGTGGCCTGGATCGCCAGGTTGCCGCCTTCCGAGATGATGGTTCCGTTGGTGGGGGCCGTAATCGCTACCGTGGGTGTGCCGACCTGGGCGGAACCGTGGAAGATCTGGATGCCGGAGATCGCGGCAAGCTGGGTGCCGGAGTTAGTATTGACGTAGATCCGGATCATGCCGGTGGCATCGGGGCTGATGGCCGTGAAGGTCACCCCCTGGGATGTATTTCCCCCCGCGTTCAGGTTTTGGCTGGGATAGACCGACGTGCCGGCTACGGTATACACGGTAGGGTTATCGTTATAGCCGCTGCCATTGCTGCCGCTCATGCGCAGAATATAGGTACTGTCGGGGTTCAGCCCGGTCAGTTCAAATTGTGGCAGCAGCGCATTGTATTCCGCCTGGGATTGGCCGGTGGCGTTATACTGGAACCAGCCACTGCTCATGACCCCGATGGGAAAGTAGGTGCCGGGATAGTCGCCTTCCCCATTTTCCCCGCAGGTTCCGTTGAATGGCGCCCAGTGGGATGCGGCCACAGAGCTGAGGGTAAGGCCGCCGGATGTCTTCGCGATCACGCTGTCCGATGCATTGCCGGCCAAATTCGTCCAGCCGGTGACCGGCGCCGCTGTCGCGGAGAAATTGAAGGCGGCGATCTGAGCCTGGAGACGGCCAGCGTGACCGATGACGGCTATTATAAGCAGGGTTAAAACTCTTTTCATTTTTAGCATATTTTTTTGCTTAGGAGTATTATTGTGTTAGTTGAACGACGCCGTCAATGTATATGATCCAGCCCTTTGCATTCAGCGCATTTACAGCCAGCTGGCTTGCCGTAGTCCGGCCGGCGCCTCCGGTCACGATGTTGATCACCCCATTGGAAATAGTTTGACCTGCCCCTGCTGCCACCTGAATGATCACGCTATCCGTGACGGAGGTAGGCAATGGGATGATCGGGTTGTTGGTGGGATTGCTGGAATGATTTTGGTTGTTTGCTGATAGAAATACAGAGTTGAGGTTCTTCAGACCGGACAGGTCTTCCCTGTTCCACTGGTCGTCCGAAATCAGCAGGACTTGCAGATTAGTAAAATAAGTGTTCCAGTCGCTTTTTAATGTACTGACCTTGAAAGTCGAATCGTAATAGTTGACGTAATAAGGGCCGTGTGTTAATTCAATGTCAAGGAGATCTTTGTTGTACTGCATGAAATCCTGGGTGAAAGCAATGTTGGTGTAAGGATTTAGGCCCGCATCACCGGAATTCAGAAAAAAGTTCTGTATAGTACTGATGGCATTCCAGTTAGTGATATTGGCTACTGTTGTGGCGCTTCTCTGCTGGTAAGATGAACCGCCGAACAGGGTAGTATGCAGGGGTAGGTTGCCGCGGAAATTCTCTAATTTAGTCAGCGAGGTGGCAGGACTATTGAGGTTGTCCAGGTTAGCGGATTCCTGTGCATCATTGTGATAGAAAGTGATCGTCCATAAGTTAGAATCAGGGTAGGTGTGTACCAGATAAAGTGAATGAGTCCCCCCGCCCGGATAGGACCCGTCACCAATGGTGGCGTATGTCGTACGGGGTGCAATAACCGATGGGGTATCCGTAGTGGTCGTGCCCAGGTGCATCCCCGTCCCATCTCCAAAGTCTACATACGTCCCGTTGAAGTTTCGAACGCCATCCAATTGGGAATAGGGAAGATCGTATTGGAAATACCGGCATCCCGTCACACTGGCGAGCAGGGTCTGACCGGCATTCAGGATGATATTAAAATGCAGCGAGTCATTACCCACTGACAAAGTGCCGATCCGTTCGTCGGCCGTATCGCTGTTCCACAGGCTGACATAAGCGGAGGCGCCAGCAGCATTCCCGACGAGCTTGCCATGTATATCGAACACACCAACCGGGTAACCGATAGTATTGTTTCCGGCAAAAGTCTCCATGGCGAGGCTCTGACAGCCGCTACAGCCAGCAGGCACCTGGTACTGGTATTCGTAGGTCTTCAGGATATTGTAATCCTGATCACGGATACGCTTCAGCCGCGCGAGGCCGTCATACTGATAATAGGTTACCCGGTTGCCGACATCGGTCTGGCTGGTCATGCCGACGAGCGGAGAGTAGGTATAGGTCGTCATCTGGGCCGTGGAGGGATACAATCTTAGTTCATCGATATGACCGCTGCCGCTGACGGTGATCATACTCTGGCCGGTCACCTTGTGGACATAGAGAGTCCACATGTTACCATTGATCGTCTCTGTCTTGCCCTGCACCGGGTAGCCGGAGATCGTGCCGGCGATAGTGAAAGCTGAACCACTCGTCCAATAAGACACGATATAGGTGGTGGAGCTATTGAGACCCGATTTGCTGATGCTGCCGGACAAATTGTAAGAACTGGTTCCGGTAATCCCCATTGATCGATCCGGGAGGCCGGAGCCGATTACCCAATTACCGGTGCCATCCGCCTCGAAACTGGTGTAGGCGATATCCGTACTGTCTGCATTGATCACTTTGCAGATAGGATATTCGCCGTTATAGTCCCAAAGATAGGTTTGCCGTATGTCGTTGATTTTAAGCTGTTCGACAGCGTTGGAGTGAGCGTCATAACGGACCTGGGCTAGTTGCGGCACATAGCTGCCATCCCTGACCAGGCTGCCGCCGCTGACGGTCAATGGCTGGAATGTGGTGGACGGTGCGGTGAATTGAGTGGACCACACGGTGTCCGGTAACAGGTATTGACTCCAGAAAGACGTGAGTACACTTTGGGTAGTGCCAATCAGCGTACCGGATGATGATGTCCGCATTACATATTTTTCGATGACGGGCGTGACGATATTACTGTTTTGCAATGCTACAACCCCTTGAGTAAAGGGATCAGCCCCTGTAAGACCGCTGTAATCCAGCGGGTAGGTCATATGCGCCGTCGTCGTCTCTCCATTGCTATTATTTGTCGTAATGGATAATGGCTGGTAATGTACATTACTATAGGTATAAGCAGTGGCCTTTTGATTATAGGATGACAGATTGATTTGATCGTAGACCCTGTCTGTGTCATTTATCAGCGGTGTCCAGCCGGCCACCGTGTTAAACATGGAATATGAATAGTCGGTGAGGCCTCCGGCATCGAGAATACCGCCTGAATAAAACGTATTACGGGCAACCTGGAAATTGGCATAATCCGCTACGGTTAAGGGAGTGTAATGACTTATCTTTTCGCTGATCAATTCATACTGACCTGACTGTTGATTGAACCGGTAAGATTGCCGATGCAGAGACTGACCTCTTTTCCAATCTTCGGAAGTAGATGGCGGATAAGGAAAATTCGCGACGTTCCCAAGATCAGGAACAAGATCCGGCGCCTCATAAGTATAAATATTTTCACCAAATTGCCCGTTTGGGCCAAGCAGTTCCGTGACATATTTATAACCAACATAAGAGCTTTGTGTGGCAGTCAACGGATAATGAGAGCCGGAGCTAAAGGTATAATACGTGCATGACGATAGTGTGCCTGCTCCTGCTCCTGCCTCTGATGAGGCCGATTGCATAGCAATTGTTCCCGTATACTCGGGAAGACTAAGAACAAAACCACTCGAGTACGAGGTTGAGTCGGGGAAAAGGTATTGGTAACTACGCGTGTCCGCGACCGAGTCATTTTCGGTATAATCCGTTATCGTTTTGATCCGCAGACCGCCCACTGTCTCATTATTTTTCAGGGCCGGAACTTCTGATTCGCCGGATTGCCAGCGAACCTCAAACCCGAAATTATCGATGATTGTTTGATCTTGAACGGTGGAAAGGTCTATGGTTACTCTGTAAGTCCCCTGGGGGAGGAATATGGGCCCACTGCTGTTGATGCCGGTACCGCCGCCCGATGGAAAATATAAGGTGACAACCGGACAGCCGAGCTGGAATTCCCCGGCACAAGTATCTCCGCCGTTATCGACGATCACTGTTCCATTCACTCCACCCAATCCGGCAAAATTGTCGTTCATCTGGAACGTCGTATCTATTTTTCGACTCGGTGGTAAGGTTAGAATTTCAAAATAATGGTTACTATCGACAATATCAATCCCACCTATGGTGGAACTGAAATAGTTGCTGGCTGTATTCGTTTCGTATTGGAATACGGTCGAGCCACCCGTTGGATAGGTGATGGATTGAAGGATGCCCGCCTGGTTACTGGCCGATGGGTTACGATTGGCGCCGGGGAGCAAAAGAACCCCGCCGTTTTCCGGGTTGACCTGGTCAACCGTGGGGACGAAAGATGTGTTGCCCGCTGCATTATAAAATCCCCAATAGTCCTGGTCATAAGATAGTCTGGACGGCAGCCTGGTGGTATTATAGGCAAATTTATACTGCCCCATGTTGCCGCCGGCCGCATCGGAAAACCGCAGGCTATCGAGGAAGAGGTGATTGTTGATCTCATCGTTCGCATCACATAGAACAGTTCCGTTGGCTGAAGTATAATGTTGGTAGCATTGATAAATCTTCTCAAATGAGGAATCCGTATTCTTGATCTCAATTGACGAAAGCGCATTGTCCGAGTATAGGTCGCATCTCTGTTGGCTATTGGCCGTAAAGGTGATCGAACCGTTCCGAAACGTTATCTGGCTAAGACGGACTCCCATGACAATACTGCTGCTGGACCTGGAGTCCGGATTCTTTGTGCTACACGATCCGCCCAAATCCTGGTCCAACAGATACTCGGTCTGCGCAGTTGTAGTATAGGTTTGAATACGGGTTGGTGTGTAGATAAAATTGATAGAATCATTACCCTGAGCGTTAACTACCTTAGTCAGATACCAACTGGTAACGATAGTTGGTGCCGGGGTCGGTGACAAGGCATTATTAATAACGGGAGTCGTCTGGGTAGTCTCTATATTGGCGAAATAATATTGAATGCCATGGATGTCCGTCATTTGCCAGCAATTGGCTGTTCCATTATAGGTGACGAGCTGGAATTTATTCCTGGTCGAAGGGATCGTCAGCGTATTGCCGGTAGAATCCAACAGGAATTTTCCGGCTTCCCCCCCGACATTGTAGGTGAAAATATCCTGCTGACTATCCCAATTTCCCCGTTCTACCTGCTGAAAGTAATAAAGTTCATCAGAGTCTGACATGGTACCGGCCAAAAAACTATTGAGCGTACTGTAATCCTGCAGGTAGCCACCACCACCTTCATCAGGAATTCCCCTTGCCTGGCGGGTTATAACCCCACCCGCATTAAGAGACCAGCCGAGCCCCACCCAGGAAGCGATTTCTTCTACCCGAATGCCACCTGCGTGGTAACTCAGGCTAACCGGAATGTCAAGGCTTCCGCTCTTAATTTCATAGATCGGAATGGTAATGTTGGGGATGCCGGTGTAATAGCTTACCGGTATCTCTCCATACTTGCCAAGCGAGGCCGCATTTGGAGCAACGAGGGTAGGGCTGCCAAGATTCGGCATGGTAACGACCGAAGTAACCTGGGAATAGCTCACACCACAGGTAGCAAAAAAAGATAGAATCAGGAAAGCACTTTTAATTTTTCTGTTTATCATTTGATCAAATAAACTCATCAGCATATTTTTTTGGTCTGATGCCAGATTAAAAATTATATCCCACCCTGAAAATCAGCGGCTCCGTCTGCGGCACATTTTGATAACTCAAAGCGTCGAAAAGCAGGGATATTTTGGTCTGCTTCAGCAATGCGCTTTTCGTCGAGATCGTCTTACTGATGCCTATGAGGGCCGATTTCGTCCAGTACTGGATCTGCCTAAGCTGCTGATACTCCGTGAACGGCGCCGTATAGTTATATTCGAAGCCGCCCGTGGCGGAGAAGCTGCCCTTCAGGGCAATATCCACGAAGGATCTCAGCCCCACGCCTTGCCCGGTGACGGCGATATGATTAAATCCTGTGCCCCAGCCGATCTTCATCGCTGCGCCGATACCGACATCATTCCCCTTCCCGAGCTTATAGCCCAGCGAGAGGCCGATGCTGGTCATGGTCGGGAAATAGTAGGTGCTCTGCGTGGTCTGGAAATCGATGCCGTACATCAGGCGGCTGAGGAAGGTCTTTGTCTTTTGTTCATTGGGCCGGAAATTGGGCGCATCGATCGTGCTGCCGCCGCCGCCGAGCTGGCTGAGCTTGGCTTTATAGCTGGCCAGCTGAGACTGAGCGGACTCCAGGCCGGAAGGCACCGAAGGCGCGGCAGCCGAAGCCGACGAATTATTGTTGGTGGTACCCGAAGCTGCTGCCGTCAGCTGGCTTTTAACCGACTCCGAGATCTGGTTTCGCGTCTGCAATCCTGCTATGATTTGCGGCCCGCTGGAAGAACCCGGAAGGCTGAACAGGGAAGAAAGCTGCGAATTGGTTTTCATGTAGCCCTGAAAGGCGGGCAGGCGGCTGAGCATCGCGAGGGCCTTTTGTTCAATCGCATCGGGGCTGGCCACCATGGCCTGGTATTGCTTTATTTGGGCCGAGTAGTAATACATATTCTGCTGCATCTGTGCATAGGGCTTGCCCAGCACATTTTGCAGGCTGGCATGTTGGGTGATATACTGCCCGATCTGCTGCTTGCGCTGTGCCATAAATCCCTTGATCTGTGCGGCGTCCTGCATCTTAGCCTGTAAAGCCTGTAACTGGCTGATGGAAGCCTGCAATTTCGCCTGCACCTCGGGGGGAAGGTTGGCGCCTACCTTGGTGGTGAGGGTAGCAGCGCTTCCACCGGTGAGCGTGGTCACTGAACCGGGGGGCTGGCTCAGGGTTGATGGGCTCAGAGCGGGCTGATTCAGGGCCGACTGATTTTTCTGCAGGAAAGCCAGCGCTGTCTGCAAAGAGTCCATATGAGGCTGGTAAGTCCCGGTCACTTTCTGGTGATTGCTGCCGGTATCCGTCTGCAGCTTCTGCAATAGCGTAGCATATTGCTGATTGGAACCGGCGAACAATTTTTTGGCCGCATTCGAATCGATGCTGTATAATTTCTTTTGCAATCGCTGTTCCTGCTGCTGCAGCTTCTGCAGGTATTTCTGCGTCTGTTGCGACAACTGCTGATTGAGACTGGCCGTCTTCGACTGGATGTGGCCGAAGAGACGCATCGGGAAACT
>PMUF01000157.1 GCA_003167015.1 Chitinophagaceae bacterium
GAAGTGGTGAATTTCTGATCGCGTTCAACACAATTCTTCCAAAGGATTGCCCTAATCTTCCTATCTTCCTGCCGATAAAATTCATCGGTATTATGCCAAAAATTATTCTTGTCGCTCTGCTGGCAGCAGCCGGAGTGAACCTGGCCTTTGGTCAATCTGCACTGTATACCCCAAGAGACGTTAAATTAGCTTATAAGAAAGGAACACGTTCTCCCGATGGTCGCCCGGGACCGAACTACTGGCAGAATCATGGCCGCTATGAGATCACCATCGACGCAGCCCCGCCGGACCGACTCGTCCGGGGCACGGAGAAAATTACCTATTTTAACAATAGCCCCGATACGCTCAAGATCATTTGTTTTCGGCTGACCATCAACATACAAAAACCGGGAGCGGTACGGCTGGGCAATGAAGATTCCACTTACCTGAACCCCGGTGTACATATCGACAGCTATGCGGAAAACGGGCAGCAGCGCCCCTGGCGGGGCCAGGAAAATGATGGCACCTGGCGCTTCCTCCGCCTCGCAACGCCCCTGCCGCCCCATGACTCCGTCCGGCTGGATGTCGGCTGGCACTATCTCGCCTCGCTGAAGAGCAACCGCGAAGGGATGATCGATTCCACCACTTATTTCCTGGCCTACGCTTATCCCCGCGTAGCGGTATATGATGACTATAACGGCTGGGATCATATGGACTTCACCGACGAGCAGGAATTTTACAATGACTTCAACGACTATGTCCTGCACGTCAATGTTCCCAAAAACTTTATCGTCTGGGCTACCGGCGATCTGCAGGACCCCAATGACGTGCTGCAACCCGCCTATGCCGGCAAGCTCGCCGCGTCTTACACCCACGATGACATCGTCCGCATCGCCTCACCCGCGGAGATCTATGGCGGCAAGGTGACCGCACAAAAAACCGTCAACACCTGGACCTGGACAGCCAACGATATTACCGATGTGGCTTTCGGCCTCAGTGACCACTTCGCCTGGGACGCCTCCAGCGTTGTCGTGGACGATGCCACCGGCCGCCGTGCCAGCGTACAATCCGCCTACAACGATACCGCAAAAGATTTTCATCATATGGTGGAATATGGCCGCCACTCATTGGACTGGCTGTCGCATAACTGGCCCGGAGTTGCCTACCCCTTCCCGAAGACGACAGTCTTCCAGGGCTATGCCGGCATGGAATATCCCATGATGGCCAACGACGAAACCTACCAGGACACCGTTTTTGCCCGCTTCGTCGCCGAACATGAGATCGCCCACAGCTATTTCCCCTTCTACATGGGCATCAATGAATCCCGTTATGGCTTCATGGACGAAGGCTGGGCCACCACCTTCGAATACCTGATCGGCAGAACAGACCTGGGCGTAGAGAAGGCCGATGAAAACTATAAAGAATTCCGCATAAATTATTACACGTACGACCCTTCGGCTGCGGAAGACCTGCCGATCATCACCCCGGGAGATGCGATCAAAGGCGTCACCCTTGGCACGAACGAATATGGGAAGCCCTCCCTCGGCTACCTGGCGGCAAAAGACATGCTCGGCGATGATCTGTTCAAAAAATGCCTGCATACCTATATGGACCGCTGGCATGGCAAACATCCTATTCCCTGGGACTTCTTTTACTCCTTCAACGATGCTGCCGGCCAGGACCTCAACTGGTTCTGGTCTAACTGGTTTTTTTCCAATAATTATCTCGACATTGCCGTCGGCAGCGTGAACGTTGGCCCATCCACCCGTGATATCAATGGAGGACGCAGCGGCAAAAATGTCAACGTCATTGTCCGCAACATTGGTGGCCTGGCCATACCTTTCGACGTAGTGCTGCACTATACCGACGGAACGACTAAAACCGCCCACCAGACGCCCGCCGTTTGGAAAAAGGACCAGCAGCAGGCAACGGTGATCGTTCCGCTCGACGAAGGCAAGAACAAGACATTGACGTCGCTGCAGCTCGATACCGGCATTTTCGTAGACGCCGACTCATCGGACAACAAATGGCAGGCAAAATATTGATAGCAGGCTGGGAGCGATGAGTATGCGTCGAAAAGTATTCTATATATATCTATCGGAATGTATCGGCACCGCCCTGCTGGTGGCCGTCGGCCTCTCTGTCGTCATCTTCAACAACGGTGACGGATCGCCCGTCCGGGCCTGGTTGCCTGACCCTGCAGCCCGGAGAGCAGTCACGGGATTCCTGTTCGGCTGGACGGGATGCCTGATCACCCTCTCCCCTGTCGGCAGGATCAGCGGCGCTCACATCAACCCCATCGTCAGCATCGCCTTCCGCCTGAGAAAAAGAATGTCCACCCGCCATACGCTGGGCTATATAGTATCTCAGCTGATCGGTTCCATCATCGGCGCTCTACCCTTACTGTTATGGGGCCGCCAGGGAGCCAGTGTCAACTATGGCGGCACGATACCGATGGCCGGCGCCATCCCCGCGGCTTTTGCCGGCGAAGTGATCACCAGCTTCATGCTGATCGCAGGCATCTTTTGTTTCACCGGCCACCGCCAACTGCGCCGCTTTACACCGTTTTTGATGCCGCCTCTTTATTGTATCATGGTCTGGCTCGAAGGCGCCCTGTCAGGTACCAGCACGAACCCCGCCCGAAGCCTGGGCCCCTCCGTTGTCAGTGGCGTCTGGACAGGCTGGTGGCTCTTCTGGCTCGCCCCCATCACGGGTGCCTGCCTGGCAGTATGGTTTTTTAAACTGCCGGTTCTGAAATGGTGGAAAGTCCTGCCCAAACTACGCCACACGGCGCCACCGCCACCCTCTTCGCCGACGCCCTCGCCAGCACCTCCGCGTCCGTTATAACCCGCCATCGGTCCCCCACACCGCACCACCCGCTCCGCTATAGTTTTTCCAGCATTAACGCTGTCTTTGATCCATCCTGCCCGATCACCGTCAGGTAACTGACACCGCCTGCAAGATCCGATACATCCACCGACAGGTAATTGTCTCCCTGCACCACCTGGACATTCTTGCGCCATACAATGTGACCCGTCACATCGGAAAGGATCATGCCCTCCGACATGGGCCCGGGGGACCCGATATACAGCGTCCTCGGCCCCAGGGCGCTGACCGACGGCCACACCGATAGCTGAACTGCCTGTACCGCCGGCGTGATGCGTACTATCTCCGTCGGACTATATTCCAGGTTGCCACCCAGGTGCGTGATCGACAACCGGTAATAAAGTACAGTTCCGAGCGCATTGTCATCAACAGCGGCATAACCGGTCTGGCCGGCCATCGCATCCACGACGTCAATAGTGGAGTAGCTCACGCCATCGGTTGACCGCTGAAGCTGAAATTGACTGATCTGGCTGGCATCGCTAACATCCCAGTGGAGATCGACCGTATGGCTGCCGGCGGCCGTTGCCGTAAAATCCAGCAGGAATAAAGCCAACACCGGATCAGGCCCTTCATATGCGCCCTCGTCGGCATACGTATTACCCACATAAGGCCGGCTCACCTCTGCAATGTCATTCGCAGGATAGTTCGACTGCTGGTAATCCGCTAACGGGGATATATTCGGAGAATAGGCGAGATGCAGGCCATCATCACCTGTAGCCCACTTGCCATCCCCCCCGACGTAATTGGTGGAATCGCTAAACAACGGATCAATAGCCTGGTTGTTGGCAATTGAACCACCAGTAATGGTCAGCGCAGCCTGGAAGTCACAGTACCTTATTTTAAACCCGCTGGTGCTCCCCACTCCCAGGGCAAATCCGTCAGGATGATTGTTCCAGGTGATCACGCCATAGTATTTGGGGTTTCCGCCACCGACATCATACATACCCGCACCGGCCGTCGTAGCTGTATTGTTGTAAAAGGTACAATTCTCGACTTCTTCGTTGGTGGCATTATCATAATAGCCGCCGCCATAGCCGGAACACTCATTATCCACAAAAACACAGTTGATGATGTTCCCGGTCTGTGAGTCATGATAAATAGCACCGCCGGAGCCGCCGGTTCCCTTGACAATATTTGCCTGGAAGACGGTATTGCTGTCCGCCTGTGCAGAGTTGTCGTAGATGGCGCCGCCATTAGACCCATTGGTCACATTACCCATGAACCAGCAGTGCGAAACAATGGTATTCGTTCCGGTCCCCGGATCCTCAAAGAGGCCACCACCGCCGACCCCGCTGCTGGCGGTAGCCGTATTATTGGAGACAGTGTCATATGAAAGGGTCTGGCCGCCACCATCAATGTACAGTCCGCCACCAGATGGTGCGGCATTATTCGAAAAATGGCAATTGCTGATCAGGAAGGAACTCCCGCCGACATTACTAAAGGCTCCGCCATAGACGGAGGCATTATTCTGCGAAAAGGTAGTATAACGCATGACAAGCCCGTTCATGCCGTTGCATTCGATACCGCCGCCATAAGAACTCGCCGAATTACCCGAAAATACACAATTGGCAATCGTATCGCTAGATCCACTACTGGCATAAAAGCCTCCCCCACCGTAGTCAGCACCAGTAATTTCAGAGGCATTTCCGACAAAAGAGCAGTAATGAAAGGGAACATTGGATATCGAAGCAAGGACTATTCCCCCACCATTGCCGGTGGCCGTACAGGTATCGAAAGCACAGTTACTGAAGGAATACGTACCGTTCTGGTACAGATAGAAGCCGCCACCATCATTAGAACTGGAATTATGCCTGAAAGTGCAATTGCTGAAAGTACCCACGGTACCGTTAGTCAGCACTCCCCCGCCCTCCGATGTAGATGTGTTATAGGAAAAAATACAATCGATGAAATTGGTCGTTTCTCCCCCGCAATAGACGCCTCCGCCTCCATTGGTCTGGGCGAATGATACCGTTGTCGAATTGTAGCTAAAGGTACAGGTATCGAAGTTCACCGTCCCGCTGCCCGTAATATACACGCCGCCGCCATTACCGATCGCCGTATTGCCCGTTATGATGCAATGAGAATAAGTGACCGTAGTCCCCGAATTATAGACCCCTCCCCCGGTGCTGTATTGCCCCGTGCTGTTGGCATTCCCGTCTTCGATAGTGAACCCGTTCAGCAGAGTATTGCCGGTGTTGCCCGAAGATACCACCACATTATAGGACTCGCCGCCAGTCGCTCCGGTAATATTGCCGGACAGAATGGTGATATACGTAGCAGGATTCTGCTGTCCCAATGCTGTCTCCGTCCCTGCAAACCCGCCATAGACCGACACTCCGCTTTTCAGCGTGAAGGCAATCGTTCGGGTAGTGGTTGCCGTTGGCAAGTACGTCGTTCCCGCCGTACTCCCCACCACCCACACCTCGTCCCCAGATGCCGCACCGGTAATAATGGTCGCTAATGATGTAGCCGCCGCCGCATTGGCCCAACTGCCGCTGCCCGTACCCGTCCCTCCCGGTTTGACATACCAGACAGTCGCTTTCGCAGTAGCCGATAACAACAACAGAAAAAAGAAGAGGATTTTAAATTGATCGAAGGGATAAAAGCGGTCTGATGAAGTAAGGGTTTTCATAAGAAGGGATTAAAAATGTTTTCATACTGCCATGTAAAAGTATCTCGTCGCAATGACACTTGCAACAATTGGCGGTGCATTTAACAAAAAGGAAAGCCCTTCTTCGTATGTCCCTGATATATATACTGTCAACTCTACAATTATGTGGAGACGTAGCTAATCATTAACTCTTACTCCGCATGTCGCGTTACACCGACAACCTGATTTTCCCCTTCTCTAACAGCCCCGTCAACCAGACGATCAAAAAGGCAAACACCATCGATTTAATGATCCCGATATTGCCGCTGCGCAATACCAGCGGTAACCGCCAGCTTTCCGGCAGCATCCTGAAAATACAATAGTGGATATAACTCAGCAGATAACAGGTAAGGGTACTCGTACCCGCAGGCCGGATAAAGGCATACCATTTATCTTTCCCCTTCAGGTCCACCACATAGGCGAGCACGCCAAACGAAGCAATACTGATCGCCGTACAGATCAATATCCACGAAGGTGTATCCCCTAACTTGGCAATGCCGCCCAGCGGCCGCAGCACAAAACCAGCTACCAGTAGCACCGGCGCTATCAACCACATTCTCACCAGGCTCTGTTGCGCCCGCCCCTGCTCAGTCCAACGGCTATAGAATATTCCTGTCATCACGCCTGCCATCGTAAAGGCCGGCAGACCGCCGCTGTCCATGAACCACATCCATTCATGACTCGGTATTACCTTCCCCAGCCAGCCATGATAGTTGGCGGCAATCGACAGTCCCAGAAAAAACAGGAAGGTGATACCCAGTATCCCCAGCCGGTCCCTGATATACAGGTATAGCACGGCACAGCACAGATAAGCCCAGCCGATCAGTCCAAGGATACCGTACCAAAACGTCTCCATCCAGTGAGGGTGCTGCGGCTTACCGCCTTTATAAATAAGGGCTAACATCAGCAACAGCAGGATACCCACTGACCGCAAGGCCCATTTCCGCACCCCCGACCATTCGGGAGGATAATTCAGCCAAATAAAGAAAAAGCCTATCGTTGCCAGCAGCAGCCACGCATATTGCCCGATCACCGCCGGCCCCGTCGTGTATTCCTCATAGTTGACGGCATAAATACCCATCACCAGCAAGGCGAACGACCGGTTCAGCACCCGTCCCAGTATAGCCGTTCTTGACGCCCCCTTCGATTCCCACTGCCGTATCGCAAAAGGAATGGAAAGCCCTACGATGAAAAGAAAGGCCGGGAAAACAGTGTCCGCCAACCCCAGACGATCTTCGCCGTCCGCTGCATGCTCCAGCCATGCCGGCACCCTTTCCACGATGGCAAGGTCATTCACGAAGATCATCAAAAGCATGGTAATGGCGCGGAAGGCATCGATAGAAGCCAGGCGACGGGAAGTGCGGATCATATGGTATGTTTTAGATGGAGGCTACCGATCCGCCGTCAACCCGCAGATTGGTCCCGGTGATAAATGAGGCGGCATCAGAGGCGAGAAAGGCAATCGCTGCGCCTACCTCCTCGATGGTTCCCGCCCGCTTTAATTCGATAGTCGGTCTTTTCTGTGAAAGGAATTGCTGCGTGGCCTCCTGGGGTGAAGTACCCTGCCGTGCAGCTATACCCTCCAGCATTTCTTTCACCAGCGGCGTCATGATGAAGGCCGGCGATACCGTATTGACAAGGATGTTATAGCTGCCCATCGATTTGGATAGGCTCTTGCTGAAATTGATAATGGCAGCCTTGGTCAGGTTATAAGGCGTCATGTCCGGATCAGGCTGCAAACCGTTCTCCGAAGAAACATTGATGATCCGCCCCCATTTCTTGGCCTTCATCACCGGCAGTACCGCCTTCACCAGCCGAACCATCGACACTACATTCGCCTCGTACAATGACGTGTAAATATCCGTGGGGATCTCTTCGAAGGGACCTATCTGTCCGATGCCCCCTGCATTATTCACCAGGATATCGATCCCGCCGAGCGCCGCCTCGGTCTCCGCTATGAGCCGGTCGACATCTGCCTGCAAACTCACATCGGCTGGGATCGCCAGCACCCGGTGACCGGTCCTGGCCTCTATATCGGCTGCCGTCTGTTTCAATTCCTCCGCATTGCGGCTGCAGATCACCACTTT
>PMUF01000516.1 GCA_003167015.1 Chitinophagaceae bacterium
AAGACAGGTGTCTTGCAGGGAACGTACAACGGAGGCGTATGCGATGGGTTTGTCACGCAGATCTCTGCTGACGGGACGACACAGAAGAAGACGACTTACCTGGGTACACCCGAGGCGGAAGCCATTTACGGTATCCAGTTCGACAGAAATGGATTTCCTTATGTCATGGGGACTACCAACGGCGTCTGGCCGGTATTGAACGTCTCCTATTACAATAGCGGCGCCAGGCAATTCGTCAGCAAGCTGCAGCCTGACCTGTCGGCGTATGTGTTTTCGACGACTTTCGGAACGACGTCCTCGACTGCTACGGGCGATCCGAATATTTCGCCGGTCGCCTTCCTGATCGACCGTTGTGAGAACATCTATGTCAGCGGATGGGGGGGCTGGATCCTCGGGGGTGAGACTGACCCGTACGGATTGTTGGGAACCGCCGGCATGCCGGTCACTTCGGATGCGGTCAAGCGGGTGAGTGATAACCGGGATTTTTATTTTATCGTCCTGCAGAAAAATTCCAGCGCCCTTTTATACGGAACTTTTTTCGGCCAGAATGATAACGACAGGAGCATCAGCGAGCATGTGGATGGCGGCACCAGCCGGTACGACCAGAATGGGATCATTTACCAGGGGATCTGTGCCAACTGCAACGGGAACGCCTCAAGTCCTTTTCCGACAACGATCGGTGCATGGGCGACAGTGAATGGCGCCGGAACGATTGGTTGCAATGAGGCAGCGGTCAAGATAGCTTTCAATTTTGCCGGGGTGGCGGCGGGATTGCGTGCCAGTGTGAACGGGCGGTTGAATGATACGTCGGGCTGCGTGCCACTGGATGCGGTCCTGCAGGATACGATCCGGAATGCTAAATCCTATATCTGGAATTTCGGCGACGGATCACCGGACACGGCCACTACCAGCTATGAAGTTTACCATACCTATACGCTGCCGGGTACATATACCATCATGATGATTGCCATCGATTCCAGCAGTTGCAACATAGCAGATACCTCGTACCGGCATGTAATAGGCCGGACGAACAAGGCGCTGGTCGATTTCAGCGCTGTGAAGGACCCTAATGAGCCCTGTACGTCCCTGACCTATGACTTTACCAATTTGTCAACGGCTCCTGCGAGCAAACCCTTCGGGCCGACGTCGTTCGTCTGGAATTTCGGGGATGGTTCACCGCTGATCCCGGATGGCCCGGGCCCCCTGGTTCATAGTTACCAGAATGCCGGCACTTATATCGTCGATCTTTTCCTGGTCGACACGTCCTATTGCAATTATCCTGATACGGCCATCGAGACGCTGCGAGTCTCACCGGTGGCGAAAGCGCAGTTTGTCACTCCGGCCACCGGGTGCGCGCCTTATACAGCGATATTCAACAATACTTCGCTGGGCGGACTTCAATTCTACTGGAATTTCGGCGATGGCACTCCTCCCGACTCCGATCCCAACCCGGTGCATGTCTACCTGAACCCCGGCACCTATACCATCAGCCTGCTGGAGATCGATACAACCACCTGCAATCAGAGGGATTCCACCCAGTTTACCATTACAGTGAGCAGCATGCCTACGGCGGCCTTTAGCTATTCACCGACGACGCCGGTGGCCAATACCCCCTTTGTTTTTACAAATGAGTCGATCGGCGGGGCCAGTTACAAATGGCTATTCGGGGACGGGGATTCGACTGTGCGAACGACGACCGATACGGTACAGTATCTGTACAACCAGACCGACTCTTTCCAGGTCTGCCTGTTGACGACCAATACGGCAGGATGCACCGATACAGTCTGTCGTGTTGTGGATGCCCTTATTAACCCATTGCTGGACGTGCCGAATGCTTTTACACCGGGACGTTTTGGGCAGAATGGGACTATCAAGGTGATGGGCTTTGGTATTATACATATGGATTTTAGGATATATAATCGTTGGGGCAGAATGGTATTCGAGTCGGTAGACCCCGCTATTGGCTGGGATGGGACTTACCGGGGAGAGGTACAGCCGATGGATGTGTATGCCTACACCCTGGAGGCAGATTTTTCGAATGGAACGCACATAATCAAGAAAGGAGATATAACTTTGATCAGGTAAGGAGGGGCCCGGGCAGGATCCCGGATGGCGGCCGGTGAATCGTTAACGGGAAGTGAAGAGACAACCAAATTTGTTGAACCGTCGTTAATAAAGAATAGATGAGGGGATTGAAAAATATACTGATTCTGGGCTGCTGCATGATCGGGGGCATAGTTGTCTCTGCCCAGGACCTTCATTTTTCTCAGTGGTTCAATTCGCCTTTACTGACCAATCCTGCCAATACGGGGTTTATACCGGATGCCGATTACCGGTTGGGCGCCAATTACCGCAATCAGTGGTCTTCGGTCATGTCGGAACCTTACCAGACGATGAGTGTCTGGGGGGATGCGCAGGTGTTCAGGGACCGGATACAGAACGGGTGGATGGGATTGGGCGGAGTCATTCTCAAAGATCAGGCAGGTGCCGGCACGCTGACATCGACCGAGATATATGGTTCGGCTGCCTATCACCAGATGCTGGGGTATGCGAGTCTGCTGACGCTGGGTTTTAATGCCGGCTATATCAACAAGCGGATCAATACCACCGCCCTCAAGTTTCCGGATCAGTTCGACGGGCAGTTCTTTGATAACAGCTTACCGACCAGTGTACAGATCGACCAGCCGAACTGTAATTTTTTCGACATGCAGCTGGGGTTGAATTACGCTTATTTTCCGACGAATAATCTTTATCTGAATGGCGGCTTTTCCGTTCAACATATCAACAGGCCGCGGGAGTCTTTTTTTACGACCGATCCGGCGGGATTCGACAGCCGGCTGGCTCCGCGGTATATCGGTTTTGTCAATGCCAGCATCAAGGTCAACGACCAGGTGATCCTCGATCCGATGGG
>PMUF01000220.1 GCA_003167015.1 Chitinophagaceae bacterium
CAGGCCATGCCCACTGCCAGGCCGGTCACGTTGATAAGGCTGTAGGCCCGCTTCCGCCATAGGTTGCGGAAAGCAATTTTGAAATAATTTTTCAGCATATTTTGACCTTGATTTATTCCATCCACTATTCCGCTCTCAGGCTCTCCCCGGGAGCCGAAGCTCGCTATTCCGCTCTCAGACTCCGCACGGGATTAGCCACCGCCGCCCTCACCGACTGCAGGCTCACCGTCGCCAGCGTGATCAGCAGCGCGCCCAGGGCAGTTCCAACAAAGACCCACCAGGGGATCCCCGAATGATAGGGATATTGCTGCAGCCACTGCGACATGAAATAGTCTGCGCACGGCAGCGCGATACACAAGGCGATACCCAAAAGGACTAGAAAATCTTTCGACAGCAATCCCCACATTTGGACAACCGACGCCCCCAATACTTTCCTGATGCCGATTTCCTTCGTCCGCTGCTCCGCCATAAAGGATGCCATGCCGAAGATCCCCAGGCAGCTGATGAAGACCGCAAGGATGGCAAAAAAACCCGCCAGCCTGCCCGTCCTTTCTTCAGCCGCGAACTTCTTATCGTATTCTTCGTCCACGAATTTATACTCGAAGGGGGCCGATGGCACATACTTTTGGAAAACGGACCTGATCCGGGCCAGCGACTCACCCACAGGCCGACCGGGTTGCAACCGGGCAATGAGAAAATGCGTGTCGGCCCTGCGTGGCAGGTAGTAGATTACCTGGTGGACCGGCTCATAGGGCGACTCCATCAGCATATCCCTAATGACGCCCAATATGTGAAAAGGCTTTCCGTCCCATTGGATCGTCACGCCCACCGGGTCCTTCAGTCCCATATACTTTACAGCAGCTTCATTCAGCACCAGGCCCGTGGAATCCGTGAGGAAGGCTCTCGAAAAATCCCGGCCCTGTAGAAATTGCCAGCCGAGCGTCTTGCCATAGTCCTCCGTGACGGCAACCGCTCCAAATTCACCCTGTGCGCCCGGCGCCTTGCCCGGCCAGTTGAAGCCGGCAAAGTTCAACCAGATCGCCGTAGCCGGACTCGATGAAGCCGCCATATCGGTGATCGCCCCCGTCTTCAGAAAGGCTTCCCTCAGCACAGCCTGTTGCTTACTGACTTCCGGCGTATTGACGGGGATAGAGATCAACCCTTCCCGGTCATACCCGGCCGGGCGGCTTTTTGAGAATCCGACCTGCCGGAAAACGACAAGCACACCGATGATCAGGGCCACCGAAACGGTAAACTGCAATACCACTAGCGCCTTTCGAGGAACGGCCGCCAGCCGGCTCACCCTAAAGCCTTTCAACACTTTAATAGGCCGGAAGGAGGAGAGGTAAAACGCCGGATAACTGCCCGCAATCACTCCCGTTAGCAGCGTACAGCCTATCCCCGCCAGCCAAAACCAGGAATTGTCCCAGCTGATGGAAATCTGTTTGCCCGTCACCTGGTTGAAATAGGGGAGGGCAACATATACCAGGCCGATCGCAAAGCCAAAGGCCATCAGCGCCGCCATGAAAGACTCGCTGAAGAATTGGCCCACCAGCTGGCCCCGCCGGGACCCGAGGGTTTTCCGGATGCCTACTTCCTTCGCTCTTTTTTCAGACCTCGCCGTACTCAGGTTCATGAAGTTGATACAGGCCAGTAGCAGGACGAATGTCCCTATCAGCCCGAATAGCCAGACAAACTGGATGTCCCCGCCCGTGTTGACGCCATCCTTGTATTCCGAGTATAAATGCCATCTGCTCATCGGCTGCAGGAAAACGACCGGTTGATATTTTGCCCGCTCCGGATCTCCTTTCATGTGATCGTATGTGCTGTTCCGAATCAGAGTGGACGCGTGCCCGGCATCAGCCCTATCCGCCAGCTGGACGAATATTTCCGTGGCATCCCACCCCCAATCTGTCTGAAAAGGTTTGATAGCAGGATCATCGGAGGAAAGCAGCAATTTCCAGGCAGCGATAAAGTGCACATTACTGAAATTGGAATTGGCCGGCAGATCCTCATAAACTCCGCCCACCTTCACCGGCATCCTATTGTCGATCTTCATGGTCCGGCCGATAGGGTCGGCTGCTCCGAAGATATCTTTTACGGCAGACGCGGACAGCAATACCGAGGAAGGGTCTTTCAATGCGTCCCGCGATCCTTCCAGCATTTGGAGAGACAGCAGGTACGGCGCCTGTATATCCATGAAGCGGCCCCGCTGGGTGACCTTCTTATCCCCTGCCCCATCTCCGGTGGCCAGCACGTAATCCCGGGCCCAATAGGATGGAACGACATATTTAAAAGCGCTCCCGTAACGGGTGCCCAATTCTTCAGCCAGCGGAATGGGCATGGACGATTCCGTATAACGCGACCCATCAAGCGTACCCGTCTGCATCACCCTTGCGATCCGGTCGTAGGCAGGATTATACTTGTCATAGGAACACTCGTCCACTATCCAGAGGGCGATAAGGATAGTCACCGCCATGCCTGCCGATAATCCGGCAATGTTGAGGACAGCATGCATCTTGTTTTGGCGGAAATGACGGAGGGCGAGGGTAAAATAGCTTTTGAGCATGCAGGCATTGGTTTGGGGGAAAATAACCAAGACCGTGCCGGTTGCATGATCCTTTGGTAATCAATTTTCTGGATGAAAATCGATAGGGGCGGCTGTGCGATTCCGATACAAGGAATGTGCGGTTTTACCTCAGCCGTTTTGTATCCTGACGCGCCCTGCCGGCTTTCCCATTCCCCTTTTGTCCTGTCAGTTCGGTCGGCGCCAGCCCGAATTGCTTTTTAAAAGCGTACGAAAAATGCGACAAGTCCTCGAAGCCCAGGTCAACATAAATCTCCGATGGTTTCTTATTCTTTTTGTGCATAAGGAAATGGGCCTCCTGTAAACGACGTTGCACCAGCCAGCGATTGGGCGTTTCGTGAAAGATGGTTTTGAAATCCCGCTTGAAAGCCGACAGGCTGCGTCCCGTCAGATACGCAAATTTCTGCAGACTTACATTAAAGGTATAGTTGCGATACATAAACTCCTCCAGGTTGATCTTTTCGGGGATGCCGTAGTCAAAAAATACCCCGGCCAGTTCCGGCTGATTTTGTAACAGGATAATCAGCAATTCCTGCCGTTTAATGTCTGCAAAAGGCGGATCAATCTTCCCGCCGCCTCTATAGTAAGGCATTAACGACCGAATAAATGTAGGAATCAATTCAGTCGGGTTTATTTTTACGAGCGTATCCGTCGAATGGAAGGCTGTTAGCTTTGTCTTGTGTTTTTCCTGAAACATTTTGAGAAACCCTTCATCAAAAAAGATGAATACTTTTTCCAGTTCCCCATCCACTTTTTCCTTCTTGTATCTGCCTAAACGGTTTTTTCGGGCAAGAGTATAGCTTCCCGATTTGAAAGTATACGTTTTGTTCCCGTCATAACATCGCATGATTCCTTTGATGATATACATAAAAGTATGGTCGGCAACAAATTGCTCCGACGAAATTTCACCAATGACATAACCAGGCGATTTCGTGACGGCTGTACTCATTTTATAATCCCAAATTTAATCATACTTTCCGTGGCAGCAAGAATAGCCTGTTCATTATTGGCGGTGGGCGCCCAACCCAAAACGCTCGCGGCATTTGCGCTGCTCGTATTGCGGACTATCTTTAACAAGTGAGCTGCCTGTTTTGCCTGCCCATTAAATAAGGCGGCCACATAAATAACCCAGTTCGGTAATATCCTGGTAGAAACTTTTTTGGCGACCTCGGGCATTTTGTTTTTTAGCAATCGCGCTATTTCGGGCAACGATATTCTACCGCCTGCCAAAGCAATGAAGCGTTGTCCTTTTGCATTGGGATTAGTCATGGCACGAATATGCAGATCAGCCAAATCCCGGACGTCGATGATATTGAAAGGAATATTCGGAACAGCTTTCATCGAACCGTTCAATAACTGTTTCAGGATGTCAAAACCGGATGGCAAGTCGGGCCCTAAAGATGGTCCCAAAATAAATACCGGGTTCGCAACACTCAATTCCAAACCACCGCCTTCTTTCCTGATGAAATCCCACGCTGCACGTTCCGCCAGGACTTTTGATTTGTTGTAAGACGACATTTTTTCATTCGGGTCTGTCCACTCTGCCTCTGTGATGAGGGTATTCGGATCCTTGTGGCTATAGCCGACCGCGCCAAAATTAGAAGTGACCACCACCCTTTTTACGCCTGCATTCCGTGCGGCTTTCAACACCCTCAGCGTGCCGTCCACAGCAGGGCGTATCATCTCATTTTCATCTTTGGGCAACGTTGAATAAATAGGAGATGCGACGTGCAATACATAGGTGCACCCTTTTACCGCTTCGGCCCAGTTATCATCTTTCATCAAATCCGTTTCAATAAAGGTGAGGCGATCAAACGAAGTGATACCGCCCGCTTTCATCATGTCGAGGATCTCTCCTTTCCTGCCCATGGACCGCAGCGTTGTCCTGACCCCATATCCTTCCTGCAATAACTGAAGCACACAATGCGATCCGACAAAGCCCGTCCCGCCCGTAACTAAAACCGTTTCTGAATGTTCCATAGTTTGAATATTTTTATGATACAAAGTTGCTCATAAAAATGTCAGGTAGCTTTGTTCAAAAGTCCAAAGTTGCTATATTGAGAAGTCCAAACACCTTAAACATCCCTGTCCATGGCCAAAGATAAGGCAGTACCCCTGCAGACCCTGTCCGAAATGATTTCCGGCCTCGGCTACGACTGGCATTCGCCGGACTATTATATTTCTGCCGATGACATCATCCATTCTCCTTCGTCGTCAGACCCCTTCCGGCCGGGCTTTTATGGGTTGATCCTTTGCGTACAGGGATGGATGGACCTGACCGTTAACCATCAACTGGTCCATATCGACCTTTATCACTTTTTCGCCGGCGGCCCCAACATGATATTACAGCGAACCGCCCAGAGTGAAGATTGCAAAACCAGCGCTATCTACTTTACCAAGGCATTCCTGCTAAAGAATCATGTCAATATTCACCAGCTGGAGGCATTCGATTTTCTTTCCCATACCTTCCAGCCTTCTATCCCGCTCAGCAAAGAAGATGCTGTCCCCCTGATCAAGCTATACGATATCCTAAAGGATAAAAGAGTGGCGCATAACGAGCCCTACCACCTGGAAATCATCAGAAACCTCTTTTTTGCCTACGTATATGAGGCCGCATTGCTGTATCGGCAAAAGGGCCATGTGATGCCCGAACAATATTCACGTGAAATCGACCTCAGCTATAAATTCCGGCAGCTCCTTACCGAATACTGCACCCGCGAACATCATTTAAAGTTTTATGCCAATGCCCTTTTCATCTCGGAAAAATACCTGATCCATACCATCAGGAGATCCACCGGCAAAACGCCCGGCATGCTGATCGATGAAGCCATTATAGCGGAGGCCAAAATAAGACTCAAAGACCGCCGGCGTACCATGGCCATGATTGCCGAAGAACTACATTTCAGCGACCAGGCCTCCTTTTCCAGGTTTTTCAAAAAACATACCGGGCAGACTCCATCGGTATTCAGCAGGATTT
>PMUF01000542.1 GCA_003167015.1 Chitinophagaceae bacterium
CCCCTTCGTTGAAGAAAATTCCTTCCAGCCAGGAGCTGCTGGAACTGGCCGGACGGAGAAATCCGTTAGGAAGGACGACCAGACCGCAGGATGTTGCCAATGTGATCTATCTGCTGTGTACCGATGAGGCATCCTGGATCAATGGCTCCATTATACCCGTCGATGGAGGCGAACATTGCCGGTAGATCGACCGGCGCCTCCACAATCCTACGTATATATATGATGTACCAGTATATTCTCGATCTTCTGCCGTATAAATCCTCCTTTCGTTTTGTGGATGAGATCTCCTACCTGGATAAGGACAGGGTCGTCGGCCACTACACTTTGAAGGAGGACGCTTTTTTTTATGAAGATCATTTTCCCGGCAACCCCGTTACGCCCGGCGCTATCCTGACGGAGATCATGGCGCAGATCGGCTTGGTGGTTTTGGGTATTTATCTCGTTGTGGGCCCGGAGGACGCTGCACGCCCGGAAGCCGGAGATAACCCTGCCTTCCCTTTATTCACTTCCGTAGAAGTATCGTTTGACCAAATGGTCTTACCGGGACAGAAAATAACGGTAATTTCCCAAAAAGAATATTTTCGCTTTGGCAAGCTGAAATGCCGGGTGGAAATGCAGGACGCGGCCGGAAACAGGATTGCAAAAGGAGTTTTTTCAGGTATCATCAAGACAATAAGTAAATAAAAAATAGGATAGAATGAGTCGACGCGTGGTCATTACAGGATTAGGGGTGGTTGCTCCCAATGGCGTTGGCGTTCCGGATTTTTTGACCTCGATCCGGCAGGGCGTTTCCGGGATAAGATATCAGCCTGGTTATAAGGATCTTCATTTTAATAGCCAGGTATCCGGTATTCCTCAGTTTAACTGGGATCTGTTGAAGAACTACGTGTCGGAGATCACCTTTCACGGGCTGCAGGGCCATGCGCTCGGCTATGGGATCATGGCTGCTCTCGACGCGTGGCGGGATGCCGGGAATAGTATAGGCGGCAGGAGTGACGAGACGCTGTGGGATACGGGCTGTGTCTTCGGCAGCAGTGTATCGGAATGCGATGTCGTCAAAAAGATCATCAGCCGGGTGGACGCAGGAGAAGCCAAAAAGCTGGGTTCCCGGGTGATCGAGCAAATGATGAACAGCAGTATAACTGCTTATATCTCAGGCAGATTGGGCCTGGGCAACCGGATTGTCGCCACTTCCGCCGCCTGCGCTACCGGCACCCAGGCGATCCTGATGGGCTATGAATATATTCAACAGGGGGTGGCCAGACGAATGGTGGTAGGCAGCAGCGAACATGTTGACCCCTATATTTTCGGCGCCTTTGACTCGATGCGGATCCTGTCGAGGAAATTCAACCACGCCCCGGAACAGGCTTCCCGGCCGATGAGCCAGTCTGCCGGCGGTTTCGTTCCCGGTTCGGGATCGGGGGCGCTGATCCTTGAAGACCTGGATTTTGCGCTGAGCCGCAACGCGAAGATCTATGCAGAATTGCTCGGAGGGGCTTGTAACTCAGGGGGTCAGCGCAACGGCGGCTCCATGACCGCCCCTGCCGCCCCGGGGGTCATCAGGTGTATATCTGACGCCGTGGCGAATGCGGGCGTCAACCCTGACTCCATCGACCTGATCAGCGGCCATCTGACCGCGACAGCCGCCGATGCTTTGGAAATTCAGAATTGGTGCTTGGCACTTGGTAGAAATGGTCGTAATTTCCCGCCGGTCAATTCATTGAAATCGATGATCGGCCATTCTTTGAGTGCGGCGGGGTCCATAGAATCGGTGGCTGCGGTTTTGCAGATCGTACACCAGTTTGTGCACCCCAACATCAATCTCGAAGATCCCAATCCCGAGATTTTACGACAGATCGATATCGGGTGTTTACCGACGACCATGGTAGAAAGGGAGATCAGAACTGTGGCCAAAGCAAACTTTGGCTTCGGAGACGTGAATGCGTGTTTAATTTTTTCAAAATATAACCAAAATGGATAGACGGACAATCTTGGAAGAACTTAAAAAGGTATTATACCCCTATACCGAAAATAAGGAACTGCTGCAGCATATTACTGATGATACCAACCTTGTTAAGGACTTAAAGATTAATTCAGCCAACCTCGTCGATATTATTATTGATGCGGAGGCAAAATATAATATTGAAATAGATTTTGATTCGGCAGAAAAAATCATCACCGTCGGTAATTGCATCGATGCGATTGCCGAGAAAATAAAATAATGAACGACCCCGCCGACAACCCAAGCAGAATGACCAGTACCGGCAATGATATCGTAGACCTGTCAGCTACCGATCCGCTGCGGACATGCAGCTATCGGTTCTATTCCAGGGTCATTTCTAGTGAAGAAAAGACGCTCTATGATCAATTGGGTGGGCTGCCTTTCGACAACTATGTCTGGCTATTATGGTCCATCAAGGAATCGGTGTATAAATACACCAGCAGGACCAACACCGGGCTGGTCTTTGCGCCGTTAACCATTCCTGTCCTTCACTTTCATCTCCCGTCCGGAGATGGCTTTTACAAAAGCATGGTCATTTATGGATCAGAAATGCTCTATTCCCGGTCCATCATCACCAACAGGCTGATTGTTACCGTGGTCAGCAATGATGAAAATTTTGACCGTACCTGGTGGGGGTTCCGGTCGATCGATGAAGCAAGATATACCGATCAATCGGTGTCAGTCAGAACATTCGCCCTGGGCAAACTGTCTACTGCGCTTTCCCGGGCTGACCTCAAAATAGAAAAGACGCCCGCCGGATATCCGGTAGTCCTGGATGGCAACGGACTGCTGGACATCTCGCTTTCACTTGCTCATCATGGCCACTNNCTTGCCGCAGGCGATGCCGGCATCCCGTTCATCCCTCCTGACGCTTCCCCTCTCTTCGAATAACTCCCTGTATAGAAAATCTGCGGCAAACTGACCCGCCTCCAACCACCTTTTTTTGGTAGGCCCGCTGACGATGAAGGGGTTAAAATGTTTTTGCAATTCGTGCGAATAATCGTCGTAGGTCTTCAGCTGATTGGGAATATGCAGGGAATCGGCGGTGCGATGGATGGCAAAGCTGCCATATAACG
>PMUF01000468.1 GCA_003167015.1 Chitinophagaceae bacterium
ACCTCGGCATGACCTGCGACCCCATCGGCGGCCTCGTCCAGGTACCCTGCATCGAACGCAATACCATGGGCGCTATCAAAGCCATCACGGCCTCCCAACTCGCCCTGCAAAGCACCCCCGATTTCGCCAAAGTGTCCCTGGATGCCGTCGTCAGCACGATGTGGAGTACAGCACAGGACATGAACAGCAAATACAAGGAGACATCCGACGGCGGTCTTGCCGTACAGATCCCCCTGGGGCTTAGCGAATGCTAAAAGACCAACCCCGTTGATAATAAGTAAAGTTGTATTTATTGGTGCAATTATTGCGTAGATTTGACCAGCCTTTCCGACATCCTTAGCTAAAGCAGCCATGCGACGAATGATTGTTTACCTTTAACCAATAAAACAATTATTGATGGCCAGGCCTGCTTTTTTACAAGGACCAGACAGAAATGACAGGATCGTCTATGGTGTACTCTTTCTTTCCCTTTGCTATTTAGCGTTGTTGATAAGTTTCATTCATAACGGGATATTCTATTCTTCGGACGGAGGAGTCAAATTCATGACGATACAACAGCTCGCCGAAGGGTTTGGATTTAAATACCTGCATCTCAACCAGCCTTCGTGGGTCCAATCGATCTGGCAGCAAGGCTTCTTTCCTCTCCGGCCTCCTTTCATATATCCATCAACCGATGGATATATGTTTGCCTTTCCGCCGGCCTTCCAGATCATCAGTTCCTTTTTTTATGCCAGATTGGGCTACGCGGGCCTGTATATACTCCCGGTGTTAAGCATGCTGTTACTGTGGGTATGCACTATTTTGCTGTTGAAACGCTGTGGGGTCGCCCCGTCCAGGATCGCCCTCGCCCTCTTTGTGCTGGTATTCTGCTCGCCACTGACGGTCTATGGGTCCATGTTTTGGGAACATGTCCCTGCCGTCTTGCTTTTGTTCGCAGGCGTTGCCTTTATCGCCCGCACACCTACCCGCATTCCGGCAGCCATCGCCCTCGGGCTGCTCAGCGGACTCAGCATATGGCTCCGGCCCGAAGCGATCCTGGTGAATTTCTTATATGCACTTGCCGCCCTGGTGCTTTACTTCAAGGAAAAACGACCGGTATATATCGGCTTTGTGAGCTGCCTGTTCATCTGCGTACTGTGCTTTTTTGCCTTTAATAAAGTTGAATATGGCTCTATCCTGGGCCTTCACGGTCAACAGGTTGTCAACAGCGATGACCCGGACACCAAAATAACGGTTGGCCATGTAGCCGACAATTTTTTGCAGAACAATTACAAGTCCATCCGGTACTTTTTCTTTACCCTGTTATTACTGCCGGTCGTTTATCGCCTGTTCGCCTTCCCGAAAGATCGCGATCTCCGCCCCGGTCTCCTCGCAGCCATAGTGCTTGCATTCAGCATCCTCGCTCCCTTTATGGTGCCGAATGACGGCGGCAGGCAATGGGGGGCCCGTTATTTCCTGCCCCTGATCCCGATTGTCATCGTGGGACTATGCCTGGCCGATAAGCAATGGGATCTTTTCAAAATGTGGAAAAGATCTGTATGGCTGACAACCTTCTTCTTCCTTTGCGTCCTTTATTCTTTTTATCATAACACCTGCAGAGGGGGGCTGGATGACCTCAGGTGGACCTATTCACAGCGGATAAAGCCTGCCCTGGATTCTCTCGGCGATAAACCCGGCAATGTCGTTGTCATATTCGCCCCTTATCAGGCCTATGAATTGGGCTCTCTGTTCAATACGGCCTATTTCTTCCTCGCCCCGGGTGATGACAGCCTTCGCAGGTTGCTGCCGCTGCTGAAGCGGCAGGGTATCCATGAATATACCTATGTTTCCGACCCGCGCGTTCCCCGGAGCCGGCCCGCACCGCTACGGGACCCGGCCACTATGAAAGAACTGGAAACCGCCGCCAAAGAAAATAAAATAAAAGACGAATTCCTGCTGACCAAATTCACCATTGAATGATTTTCCCCATTTATGCAGGCGATACACCCCATGATCTTGCCGTGGAATGATTATTGAACTGTTATGGTCAATAAAAACGGAAGTTATGAAAGGAAAGATTTTGGGCATATTGTTGTCCGTGCTGGGCG
Organism: Chitinophagaceae bacterium; assembly: GCA_003167015.1. Taxonomy (GTDB): domain Bacteria; phylum Bacteroidota; class Bacteroidia; order Chitinophagales; family Chitinophagaceae; genus Puia. Next base: position 2,088 of record PMUF01000468.1, read on the forward strand.
TTGCAGCCCTTATCATTACGCTGATCGGTATCAATAGCGTCGTCACCTTCAGGCAAGTTAATCTGCTGCTGGCAGGAGGTATTGTCGGCACCATCCTGTTCTTCACGGGGATTTGGCTTTTACCACCGGGCCGGACCCTGGATAAGCAGACGCTGGATAACCTTTGACCCGGGGGTAAAACAGGAAAAAATATTTCGGATCTTGATTTTATCCCTGTAAATTCAACGGTGGCCCCGATCCGAAAAATAAAAAATTACCACTACGTATTGCTTGTACTGGTAGGGTTGATCTACCTCGGCAGCAGGACCGTGCCACCGGTCGTAACGCCTCCCCTGCCCGCTCTGTCTGCCCGCCAGCAAGGCAACCAATTTGTCGGCTCTGCCGCCTGTCTCTCCTGTCACAAGGACATCGTGGAAAGCCATCTCCTGACCGCTCATTACCGTACTTCCCGGCCGGCGTCCGCGACAAGTATCAAAGGCAGCTTCAAGCCCGGCAAAAATAAGTTCGTTTATAACAAACTGGCCGAAGTCGACATGGAAAGCAAAGACGACGGATTCTGGCAGATAGGGTATTGGAACGGTACTCCTCTTCAATCCTGCCGGTTCGACATTGTCATCGGGTCGGGCAAAAATGGACAGACCTATCTCTACTGGAAAGACGACTATCTTTATCAGCTACCGGTATCTTACTATGTACCACTCAACGAATGGGGTAACAGTCCCGGATATCCCAAGACTTTCCCCTTATTCACCCGACAAATACCCGCGCATTGCCTGGAATGCCACGGCACCTACGCCCGGGCAGAAGTGGTCCCCGACTCAGGGACCCGATATCCGGGCAGGGAGATCATGTATGGGGTGGACTGCGAACGCTGTCACGGGCCGGGCGGAGACCATGTGACCTGGCACGCTAACCACCCCGGAGAAAAAACGGGGAAATACATTCTCGACGCAAACCTCATGGGCCGGCAGCAAAGGCTCGATGCCTGCGCGCTATGCCATTCGGGCGCCCGCAAAGAACTCAAACCCACCTTCAGCTTTCAGACCGGCGACACCCTGGACCAATTTTCGACAGCGGCGTACAGCATGGACAGCTTGTCGAACCTGGATGTCCACGGCAACCAATACGGCCTGCTCGTGTCCAGCAAATGTTTTCAAAAATCCGATCAAATGGATTGCTCCTCCTGCCATAATGTACATGTGAACGAAGCGAATAACCTACAGGTCTTTTCTCAGCGGTGCATGAAGTGTCATAACGGGAAAGACCATCCTTTCTGTACGATGCCGCAAGTAGTAAAATCTCAATTGACCAGCAACTGCATAGATTGTCACATGCCGCTCCTCCCCTCCCAGAAGATCTTCATGCAGATGTCTGACAGCAGTCGCTCAAGGCCGGACCTGATCAGGACCCACCGGATAGCCGTCTATGCGGCCAATACAAAGAAATTTATGAAGTCTATTCATTGATTCTGCCGACGGCTAATTTGGCCACAATCTGCCTGCCCACATCATGCCCCAACGCCTCGCCGTTGACGATCGCTTCCCTGAAATGAATGCCGCCATACATCCTGCTGAGCGCCGCCTCGCCCGCCGCCGCGTAAAAGGAAGAGAAATGTCGTGCCGGCAGTCCGAACGAATTCTCGACACTATCGGTGTAATGATACTCATCGCCATACAAGGCCGTCAGCACCTCGGCAGACGCCATGGAGATAACGCTGTGCGCGCTGGGATATTCAGGGAATGGCGGCGTCTGCAGCAACGGTTGCCAGGTGGGAGAGATCGATTGCTGGATCGCAGTGATCGGCCGGACATAGTTGGTCCGGTATTTCTCATCCCAGGCCGCTATGAACCCATCGAACAAGGCGATTCCCACCAGGCTGTAGGTATACAAAGCATCCGCGAGCCGTTGCCGGCTGACGACCTCCGATGTAATACCGATCCAATGCCCGGCGGGTGAAATCTTTTTTATACTGTACATCAGGTGGCCCACCGTCTGCACGGCATAAGGATTACAATCCCAGAACCGGGCAGAGGCCGCCTCATTGTCCGTCAACGCCAGGCTGGTATCATATACTTCTTTTACTTCTTTATTATACGCCGGTGTCCCGAAGGCCGCAGGCCCGGAGATAGTGAACTGGTGCGCGGCCGACAAGGTCAGCGGGCGGATCTCATCCCAATGCGGCTCGACGGCGTCCATATACTCGGGACCGGTCTGCTGCCATGACCCCGGCGTCGTGCCGGGTGTAAAGCGGGGTAAGGTCCGGGTATGAATGTAATGGTCCTTAACCACCCAATTCAGGATATGTGCGGCAACCTGCTGCCCATACACCACCGACCGGTCGTATACCTCCTTTGACACCGGCCGCCGGTGAAGTTGGACATCGATGGAATCCCAGGCTTGCTGAAAGATCTGTTTGGAAAAAACGAAGGCATAAGCCGTCCGGTAAAAGGCGGAAGCTCCCGCCACCAGCCAGTCGTATGTCTGTCCCGGATCAGGCTGCGGCAAGGAGGTCAGCTCGTTCAGCCTCC
>PMUF01000064.1 GCA_003167015.1 Chitinophagaceae bacterium
CGGGATAAGCTGAAAACAAAGACCGGGGCCAAATCCATGGCGGGCCTGGTTATGTATGCGGTAAAAAATGGCATCATCCAGCAACAGTAATTTTCGTAAAAATCAATAATGCCGCGGCCCATCATGATGAATTTCGATGGAGCAGTCCTGCCTGCCGGCCAGAGTGTCCTGACGGCAGATAACAGGGGCTTTCGCTATGGTGATGGGCTCTTCGAAACGATGTTGGCCGGTGGGGGACGGATTCGATTAGGGCCTTACCATTTCGAGCGCTTGTTGTCGGGAATGCGGACGCTGCGGTTTGAGCCGACTGCCCAATTTGCCTCAGCAATCGAGCGACAGATCCTGGAGCTTTGTGCTATCAACGGGCACACCGGGACCGGAGGGGTCGAAGGAGTGAAGGGGGGTGAAGAGGAAGGGGGCACCGCCGGGTCGGGCGATGTCGGTAAGTCCGGGCATTCGAGAGTGCGCTTGACCGTATTTAGAGGGGATGGCAGCCTGACTGACGCCATCGATACTTTTCCACATTACATCATTCAGAGCAGCCCCTGGCCTGCCGGCCCCAGCGGATGGAGCGCCGAGGGACTGGTCATCGACATCTTTGCCGGGGGGCGCAAGGCGTGTGATGCATATGCCACACTGAAATCCAACAATTACCTGTTGTATTCACTGGCTGCCATGTATGGCCTGGAACGTGGGCTGGATGACTGCCTGGTACTGAACAGTCATGGGAGACTGGCGGACAGCACCATTGCGAATTTATTCTATATCAAAGACGATCGGTTTTATACGCCACCCCTTTCGGAGGGCTGTGTAGCCGGGGTGATGCGGCGCTACCTGCTGAAAGCCCTCCCCCAGGTGGGGTACTCCGTGCAGGAGCAGCCGGTGAGTCCGGAGGAGCTGGCCGGCGCCGATGAAGTATTCCTGACCAATGCCCTGCGGGGCATCCGTTGGGTCCGATCTTTTAGGGGCATCACTTACGGTAACCGCCTGGTTGCCGCAGTACATGAACAGATCATCCAGAAAATGTAAGGTGTAAAGCGGATTTTGGGGCGGAAACATGTTTAATTTCACTGCTGGAAAAGTTAAACATGAAGGATCGGGTAACCATTTTCTGGTTTCGCAGGGACCTGAGGCTGGATGATAATGCTGGTTTGTATCAGGCCCTGAAACGGGGTGAGCCGGTGCTGCCGCTGTTCATTTTTGACCGGGATATCCTGGATCAGTTGGAGGATAAGGCAGACCGCCGGGTGGAATTTATCCATGCTGCGTTGGCGGAGATGCAGGACGAGCTTGAGCGGTCGGGGTGCTCCCTTGAAGTTCGGTATGGGCGTCCGGTGGAGGTATTCAGACAGCTACTGGCGGAGTATGACCTGACGGGGGTAGTGACGAACACTGATTACGAGCCTTATGCGACGGAAAGGGATCAGGCGGTGGCGGCCTTGCTGGCGATGAAGGGAGTAGCGCTTCATTCATATAAAGACCAGGTTATTTTTGAAAAGGGAGAGGTGCTGAAAGATGATGGAACTCCCTATACCATTTTCACCCCTTATAGCCGGAGATGGAAGGCGGTGGTGAATGATTTTTATTTATCGTCGTACCCTGTCAGTCGATACCGGCAACATTTTCTCCCGCGCCCGCCGGCGGCTATTCCGACGTTAGAGTGGCTGGGGTTCAGAAAGACAGGCGGTCCCTTTCCCCTGTCCACGATGAAGACGGCGTTTCTGCAGCAATACCAGCAGCAGCGGGATTATCCGGGGATTGCCGGGACCAGCAGGATGGGGGTGCATCTGCGCCATGGGACTATTTCGATCCGGGCATTGGTACGTCAGGCAGCTGCCAGCAGCGAAACTTATCTGAACGAGCTGATCTGGCGTGAATTCTATCAAATGATCCTTTGGCATTTTCCTGCGGTGGGGAAGGGAAGGTCGTTTAAACCGGCGTATGACCGTATCCAGTGGAGAAATAATGAGGGGGAATTTGAACGATGGTGTGCAGGGCAAACGGGTTACCCGATCGTCGATGCAGGGATGCGGGAGTTGAATACCACCGGATTCATGCACAATCGGGTCAGGATGATCGTCGCCAGCTTTCTGGCCAAGCATCTGCTGATCGACTGGCGGTGGGGGGAGGCTTATTTTGCTGAAAAATTATTGGATTTCGACCTCGCGGCGAACAACGGCGGGTGGCAATGGGCGGCAGGGTGCGGGTGCGATGCGGCCCCGTATTTCCGGGTATTCAATCCGACGCTGCAGACTAAGCGATTCGATCCCGATTTCAGCTATATCCGCCGATGGGTACCGGAGTGGGAAGAACTGACTTATCCGCGCCCCATGGTCGATCATGACCAGGCGCGCAAGAGGGCGCTGGAGGTGTATGGCAGGGCGGTGAAGAGGGGATAAGGGGGTGAATCAATGGACGATCGACAACGGGTGGACCGGAATCTCCTGCCGGGCGTGCAGGCGTGCAAAGGTCTGCAGCAGTGTCTGGATGGCTTTTTCGCCGTCATGGCCGAGTGAAAGACTATAATTGTTGACGTATAAATCGATATGCTGGCGCATGACCTGCTGGTCCATCTCCTGGGCATGGTTCCTGACGTAATCCGGCAGGTCGGGATAATGGCTAAAGGCATATTCCAGGCTTTTCCGGATAAGGGTATTGATCTTTATCGCGAGTGCCGGTTCCTGCCCTCTGCGCAGCACGATGCCGCCGAGCGGAATGGGTGCGCCTGTTTCTTTCTCCCAGAATTCTCCGAGGTCGAGCAGTTTGGTTAGCCCCTTTTGCTGATAGGTAAAGCGATTTTCATGGATGATGACGCCGCAGTCCACCTTGCCGGCCAGTACGGCATCTTCGATACTTGAAAAGATCATGAATTCTTTGTGATGAGCTGCCGGAAAGGCGAGGGAGAACAGGAGATGGGCGGTGGTGAGCTGGCCAGGGATGGCAATACTGCATTCGCTGATATCGTCGAAGGGTATCGGCCGGCGGGCGATCAGCAGCGGTCCGACGCCCTTACCCAGGGCGCCCCCTGCATCGAGTAGTTCATACCGGTCCTGTACCAGCGGTAATACGCCATAGCTAATCTTTGAAATATCCAGCTGCCCCTGCATGGCCCACTGGTTAAGGGTTTCGACGTCTTCGAGCCGGACATCAAAGTCGAGGACTTCCGTGTCGATCTTTTTGTTGACC
>PMUF01000097.1 GCA_003167015.1 Chitinophagaceae bacterium
GGCGGCGTTCCCCCTGGCGGTGGCGGCGTTCCCCCGGGAGGCGGCGGCGTTCCCCCTGGCGGTGGGGGTGTTCCCCCGGGAGGCGGCGGCGTTTTTTTCTTCTTCTTGAACATGTTGACGAACCCCTTGTAGGCCTTCGTACCCAGCGTGTCCATCTTGTTGGCCGCATCGTTGGTAACAGTATTGGTTTTGGCTGACAATCTGTTCTCCCCGGTAGTCTCCACCTGTCCCGGAATGGCTTTGACCCCCGTGGTAGGAGAGGTGGTCGTTTGGGCAGTCAGCCTGCCGCCGGCCAGTAGCAGGATCAGTACCACGACACCAATCCCGCATCTTTTGATAGATATTGACATAATTTCCAATATTTAAAGATTTTAAGTATATTTCCTTCGTTAACCTGTAGGATAGTGGCAATCAGGCAGATGTTCCTTTCGACACTCAAAAGTTGTCATTAAAACCCGGTTAAAAAACGCCTGATCGACGAACGCTGAATAAAATCTATGAAATGAACACGTCCCTGAAACCTGGGATTTCCTGCCTTATTGCGGACGACTATGAAATAGACCGGCTCACTGTAGTGGCCCAGTTACGCAAATACCCTTTCATTACCATCTCCGGTACTTACGATAACGCGACAAAAGCCCTGCAGCACCTGCAGCAGCAACCCGTCGACCTGCTGTTCCTGGATATAGACATGCCGGGGCTGAACGGCCTGGAGCTCCGCTCACGTTTTATGGATATCCCTGCATGCATCTTCATCACCGCATACCCCGACTACGCCGTCGAAGCGTTCGACGCCTCCGCACTGGATTTTCTCATCAAACCCGTTACCAGTGACCGCTTCGAAAAAGCTATCCGCCGCGTGGAGGAATTCTTTGAGGTCCGGCAAAAAGCCGAGCTGTTCGAACACAGCCTCGGTAATGACACTATTTTTATTAAGGAAGGACACGAGAAAACCAAGGTGAGACTGCACGATATACTCTACCTGGAAGCATTAAGGGATTATACGACGATCGTAACCCCCAACAAAAAATATCACGTGCTGACGACCCTCGGCAACCTGCTGAATGAACACGAATTCAGTTCATTCATCCGCATCCATCGCAGCTTTGCAGTCCAACGGCACTATGTGCGCAAGCTCGACACCCGCACCGTATACCTGGAAAATATCAGCCTGCCGCTAGGAAAAGCCTATAAAACCGATATCGAAAAGATATTCAACTGATGTCCCGCCTCTACATCCTCCTCTTCACCCTGCTCTTCTCCTTGTCGGGCCTTGCCCAACGCCAGGGCCAGTCCTTCGTCGACTCCCTCACCGGCGAGTTCCCCCGCACGAAAGCCCTCCGCGACCAGGTAGTCCTCCTTTACAGTATCGGCCGGGCCTATAGCTCCATTAACCTCGACAGCGCCCTTGCTTATGCCCGCCGGGCTCTCCTCCTCGCCAGTCAAGCCAAATGGGTCAAATTCCAGGGCAAATCCTATAACCTGACCGGCCTCATCCTTTACTATAAAGGCAACTACCCCGAGGCGCTCAACTATTATGACACCGCCATCGGCCTCTCCCAACAGGCAAAAGACACCGCCAACTGGAACATGATCCTGCTGAATGTCGGCGCCGTCCTCAATGTGCAGGGCAATTACGCCAAAGCCATGCAGTATTTCGTTCAATGCCTGGCTCTTGACGACCGGATCCATGACAACGTAAACCGGGCCATCGCGCTCCAAAATATCAGCAATGTATACATGCAGTTGAAGGACACCACCAGGGCCATCGACTATTCCTTTCAGGCCTACAATGCCTACAAAGCCACGGGCGACCTCCAGGGAATGGCCCTCAGCCTCTATACACGCGGCGTGATCTACGCCGGTCAGGGTAAAGATTCTGCCGCCCTGACCTGTTACCGGCAATCAGCCGTCCTCTGCCGGCAAGGCAACAACGACATCGGCCTCGTCCGTGCCCTCAATGGCGAAGGTGATCTTAGCCTGAAAAATGACGACCTCGGCCCCGCCTTCAGCAGCTTCTCCAGCGGCCTCGCCCTCTGCCGCCGCCTGGGTCTCAAATACGAAACCGCCATCCTCAGTCTCAACTGCGGCAATATCTACCTGCAGGCCGTCATGGATAATAAATACAACCTGCCTTCATCACGCGACAATACACAGATTGACAAACGCACCGCCTACCTGCAGGCCGCCCACGAATATCTCTTCGAAGCTTTCGATATCAACCGGCAGGGGAAGTTCGATGCGCTAAAAGACAACTACCAGGCCATCTCCAGATGGGATTCCCTGAGCGGCAACTACCTGGGGGCCCTAACCGCATACGAACAATACACCCTCCTGCAGGACTCGACCTTCAGCACCGATAACCGGCAAACCATTCGCGAGCTCGAAGCCCGGCACCAGCTCGACATCCGCGATCAGCAGATCCGCATCAATCAGCTTGAGCTCAGCCGCAACCAGCTGGCGATCAGCCGGCAGAATACGCAACGATGGATGTATATCGGCGGCATCCTTCTCCTGGGGACTATCGGCGGCCTGCTTTTCAGACAAAGCCGCCATCGAAAGAAGGCCAATGCCGAGCTCCGGCGTCTGAATACTGATCTGGAACAGGCCAACCAGGTCAAAGCACGACTTTTCGGAGTCCTGAGCCATGACCTCCGCAGCCCGATCAGTAACCTCATATCTTTCCTCAATCTTCAAAAGGAAAACCCCGGCATGCTGGCGCCCGCTCAGGCGGAGATACACCAGGGCGAAATCACCCGCTCCGCCGGCAACCTGCTCGATACAATGGAAGACTTGCTTCTGTGGAGCAAAGAACAAATGCGGCATTTCTCCCCGCAGCCCCGTCATCTCCTTGTAGCCAGTCTCTTTGAGGAAATGCGCCTCCTATACCCCGACACCGGGCGGTGCCGGCTGGACTTTGAGTGCCCGCCACAATTAACCCTTTATACCGACGAAAATTTTCTGAAAACAATCCTCCGCAACCTGACCACCAACAGCATGAAAGCCGTATCGGCCTCCCTCGACGGCCATATCACGTGGAAGGCCTGGGAGACAACCCCGATAAAATATCTTTCCATCTCCGACAACGGCCCCGGCATTTCCCCACAGGCGATAAGCACCCTGCTCACCCCAAAGAACGCCCAACCCGGCCCCTCTGACCTTCCTTCCTCACAAAACCGGCTGGGTCTCCATCTCATCAGGGATTTCGCCATCGCCATTGGCTGCAGTATCACCATCGACGCCAGCCCGGAGACCGGCTCACGCTTCACCCTCGCCTTCGCATAACCCTGTACCACGCGTAAAAAAGTTCCGGCCATCTGAATATTATCAAATAGTACCTTCGTTTCCTTATCCGATTTTATGTATCAAGCCGCTTATGCCTATGATCACAGCATTTACCGGCAGTACGGAAGAGCGCATGAAATTGTACAACCGGATCCTTAAGTCCTATTATTCAACCTTTAATAAAGAATTTAAGATTTCGGGCTTCATTAAGGCCGGTGATGATTTCGAAGAGGTACAATTCGACCCAAAGTTGATCATAAATTACACCGTATTCTTAATCAAAAGAATTGTTTAATTTTACCATATGCCTCTCACCAGGAAAAATAACACCCATAAAAGGGCAAAGAAAACACCACCGACTATCTTGGTGGTAAAAAAGACTCATCATCCCATCGAAGAGGCCATATTCCCGGAAAAAATAGAAAAGGTTAAGGACGTTCTTTCTAAATCAAACTTTCGCCCTTCCTAATCCGGTCCGCCCGCCAACCAGCCCCCTCACCCCCT
>PMUF01000634.1 GCA_003167015.1 Chitinophagaceae bacterium
CTTCACCCTCAACCAGGATTTTTTCGTCAGCGTCGCTGCCAACTATGATGCAACATTGACAGGCAGCGAGGTCGTTTTCGCCGGCTACGGCATCAGCGACTCTAGCCGTGACGACTACAAAGGGCTGAATGTCCGTGGCAGGATCATACTGGTGCTGGGCGGACTGCCACCGGGAATGCCACAGCCCACCGGCAGAAGGGCCAGAGGAATGTTTTATGCCAAACAGGACGCCGCGCAGAAGAACGGCGCCGCGGCTGTACTGATCCTTCAGGCTAACGTTCCCCCTACCCTGACAGCAGTAAAAGGCAGCACATCGATCAGCGAGTACAAAAGGGTCAACTATCCAAATAGCTTTTATATCACCGAAAAGGTTGCCCGCGCCATCGTGGGCGGCGACTTCGATGCGCTCAAATCCGGCACACCGCAACCTAAGGCCTATACGTCCAATGTGAAAATGGAATTCCACAAGACCACCCTTCATTTGCAAAGCAGCGACGTACTGGGCTTCCTGCCGGGTACCGATCTCAAAGACGAGATCGTCGTATTGTCCGCACACTACGACCACCTGGGCAAAAAAAATGGCGCCATCTATTATGGCGCCGACGACGACGGTTCGGGAACGGTCAGCATCCTCGAACTGGCTGCAGCTTTCACCAAAGCAAAGGCCGCCGGCAAAGGCCCCCGCCGCAGCATTCTGTTCCTGGCTAATTCCGGGGAGGAAGAAGGCCTCTGGGGATCGCAATACTATACCGATCATCCTACCTATCCCCTGGACCATACCACGGTTGACCTCAATATCGATATGATCGGTCGCATCGACCCCAACCGTAAACAAGGCGACTCAACCAATTATGTGTATGTCGTGGGCAGTGACAAATTATCTTCGGACCTCAAGCCCATCAGTGAAGGCAACAATAAAAAATATTCGAAGCTTGAACTGGATTATAAATTTGACGACCCGAACGATCCGGACAGGATCTATTATCGCAGCGACCATTTCAATTTCGCCCGCAAAGGCGTGCCCATCATCTTCTACTTCGACGGTATCCATAACGACTATCACCAGCCGACCGATACGCCGGATAAGATCAATTATGACATCCTGGAGAAAAGGGCCCGCTTCGTATTCTTTACGGCATGGGAAATGGCTGACCGGAACGATATGGTGAAAAGGGATATCGCCCTGCCGCCGATGAGCCGATAAGACACATCAGCCGCTATTTTACGATCCGGTAACACCACCGGAACAGCTTGCCCTGGAAATCGAAGGGGGTCGTGGCTTTTGTAATATCTTTTATCGAGGTGGCGGTGATCTTATCTGTTTCCAACTGAAACTTGCGGAAGTTAGTGCTGAAATACAGGGTACCGCCGGACATCATAGCGCGAAGCGTTTTGTTGATGAGTTCCGCATGGTCCCGCTGGATATCCAGGAAATCTTTCATCCTTTTACTGTTACTGAAGGTGGGCGGGTCGAGGATGACAAGGTCATAGCTCCCGGCCGGGACTTCATCCAGCCATTGCAGAACATCGGCGTGGACAAAATGCTGCTTCGCGGAGTCGACGGGCACATTCAATGCCATGTTTTCTTCGGCCCAGGTCAGATAAGTCTTCGACAAATCCACCGAATCGATCTGCGCTGCGCCGCCTGCTGCCGCATAGACAGAGAAGGAGCCGGTATAGCAAAACAGGTTTAGTACGCGCCGGCCGGCGGCCTCCTCCCGCACCATGCCCCGCGTGATCCGGTGGTCCAGGAAAAGACCCGTATCGAGGTAATCGGTCAGGTTGACCCTGAATGAAAGCCCCGCCTCTTTCACCTCAAAAAATTCCTGCTCACCGGCCAGCTTTTCATATTGATCCTGTCTCCCGGCCTTGCGCCTACGCTGCCGAAAATAGATCTTGTCATCCGGCACGTCCAGTATCCCGCTGATGACCGGCACACAACTCTCCAGCCACGCTTCATGCTCTTCTTCGCTCATTCCATGCCGCCGCTGGTATTCGGCCAGGTATACCTTGTCTTCATACAGTTCGATGCAAAAGGGGAATTCAGGCAGATCATGATCATATATCCGGTAACAGGTAATGCCCTGACGTTTGGCCAGTTTGCCGGTATGACGGAACATCTTCAGCAACCTGTTGCGGAACATCTGCAGCTTTTCTTCATTCATAGGCCAGGGCTTGGGTTTTTCGTAAATTGCGATATCCCAGGGCCGCTACCACACACACGCCGCTGACGATCCACCACAGGGTCTTGAAACCAGCCCGTTGCGCCACCTCTGCACCCGCGGAAGGACCTATCACCTGGGCGGTGGACCAGGCGATCGTATACAGCCCCGCATACTGTCCCCGGTTGGATGGAGACGTTCGTGATATCCAGAAGGAATTCATAAAAGGCATGGCCAATATCTCTCCCATCGTTGCCAGCAGCATACAAAAGAAAGGCAGCACTATCGACAGCGGCAACAAGTCCAAGAATACGTAAGACAGTCCGACGCAGCAGACACCATAAAAAATATAGAAAAGATTCTCCCGTTTGCCTTCCATTTTGAAGACCAGCACCATTTCGAACACGGCGATCAGCAGTCCGTTCAACGTCATCAACAGGCCAATCTTATATTCAGGCAGATGCAGCACCCGCTTGTAAAAAAGCGGCAGGGTGGAAAACACCTGGAAGAAGCAGCTGGCGAACAGGATCGTGCAGACGATGAACCACAGGTATATCTTATCACGGTAAGCCGACAGCACAGGCTTACCGGCCGCCCCTTCCCGATGATGAACGGGGACAGTGGTCGCCGGATGCAAAAAAATCCTCAGCAGCAGTAAGGCTGCCAGGTTGGTGCAGCCATCCACCCAGAACAGCAGGTGGTAATTGATGGAGGCCAGGATACCGCCCAGTGCGCCGCCAAACGCCCAACCCAGGTTGATGGCCAGCCGGTTGAGCGAATACGACCGGGTCCTGTTCTCTTCTTTGCTATAGGTGGCGATCGCCGTCGAATTGGCCGGCCGGAAAGCATCGTTCACCACGCTTAACAGGAAAGCGCAAACGCAAATCCAGGGATAGCTCCTCATCTGACCGAGGATGATGAACATAACACCGCCGCCGGCGAGCGCCACCAGCTGTACCCGATGGAATCCCCACCTGTCCGTTAGTCTGCCACCGAGAAAGCCCCCGCAAATGGCCCCCAGACCGAAAATGCCCATCACTAATCCTGCCTGGGCTATACTATAGCCCATGGAAGGCTGGGTGAGGTAAATGGTCATGAATGGGATGACCATGGTGCCGCTGCGGTTGACCAGCATCACCAGGCATAGCAGCCACGTTGACCTGGACAGACCGCTGTATGCCTGTTTGTATAAAGCAAAGGTTTTTGCTACCATGACCGCAAATGTACGGACCGGCGCCCTAATTAACAGCCCTGCTCCATTAAGCCCCCCCGTTAAACCATTATAAACCCCCGAAAACTTTCTTCAGCAAGGCATCTGCCTGCCCGGCCGGATTCTGCCGGATACTCTTTTCTTCGACCGCAACATAATAGAATACGCCATCGAGCCCTTTTTGTGTAGTATACGCGGGCAGATCGGAGTTCACTTTCTTGTGGAAGGGAATTTTGTTGTAGGCATCGACTACCGTTTTCCAGGAATTGGTCGCACCCACCTTGTCGAGGGAGCTTTTGATCACCGGAAGGAAAGCAGCCGTCAGCTGGTCGGAAGTCGTTTTACGAAGATACCCGGTAGCAGCGGTATCGGGACCTCTCAGGATGCTGATGCCGTCCGTGACGCTCATGTTCTTAATAGCGTTTAAAAAAATGGGGGCAGCGGATTTGGCGGCGTCTTCTGCGGCACGGTTGATGTCCAGGATGGCCTTGTCCACCTGCGGGCCGAAGCCGGCACTACGCAGCGTCGACTCCATTTTGGCCGCTTCGGGAGGAAAGAGAATTTTCACAGCCTTGTCTTTGAAGAAACCATCGACCGCGGACAATTTATCGGTACTTTTCTGCGTACCCTTTGCCAGGGCATCCTTCAGGCCGGATACGATGTCATCAGAACTGAGACCCGCTCCCAACTGCGCATGGACAAGAGTTACGGAAAAGAAAGAGAATAAAAAAGCAGAAAAAATTCGCTTCATAACAGGATATTTTAGTGGTTAAAGTAGGGACTAAAAATAGTGGAAAAACCGGTAAATCCAAGTTAATACCTCATTATCGGATTCTGGCCCGGAATTTGACTGCGGTCGGTCAAATAACCCTATTTTTGCGTCTCAAAATATAACAATGAACGTTATCAAAGCAATTTCCGCCTCTGCCTTCTGTCTGTCTGCGGCGCTCTCCGTCCTGGCACAGACCACCCCAAAGACAACGACGGCCAAGAAGACCGGGACCGGCCCTGCTCCCGTTGTCCTGAAAACGACACAGGACTCGCTGAGCTATGCCATCGGCCTCAGCGTAGCCAACTTCTACAAGCAACAGAATATTACGAACGTCAATACCGCCCTGGTGACCCGCGCCATCAACGATGTCAATAAGAAAGGCAAACTGTTGCTCGACGAACAGCAGGCCCAGGCATGCATCGTTAACTATATGCAGAAGGCCCAGGCCGAAAAGGCATCGGGCAATAAAAAGCTGGGGCTCGAATTCCTGGCTGCCAATAAGACCAAGCCCGGTGTCATAACCCGCCCCAGCGGGCTGCAATATATGGTCGAGAAGCAGGGTACCGGCCCCAAACCCGCTCTGACCGATATGGTCAGGGTACATTACCACGGCACCCTCATCGACGGTAAGGTATTCGACAGCTCTGTAGAAAGAGGACAGCCCATCGAACTCAACGTCAATGGCGTCATCCCCGGTTGGACGGAGGCCCTGCAGCTGATGCCGGTCGGCAGCAAATGGAAATTATTCATCCCCGCAGACCTCGCCTACGGCGACCGTCAGGCAGGGCCGATGATTGCCCCCGGCTCTACGCTGGTCTTCGAAGTAGAGTTGCTGGATATCGTCAAGCCGGGTGCCAAGGATGCAGCGCCGGCCCCTGATTCTACTACCGCCAAGCCGGATAGCACCAGCAAGCCGCAATAAATTTCAATTACAACCAACGAGTATGTGAAGAGCCGGGCATGATCGCCCGGCTTCTCCCCGGCAAAGCTTCGCTTTGCCGGACATCATGAAAAAAAGAGGCCGTCTACTTTTCGGAGAAAGCGGCCTCTTTTTTATTTAACTAACTTCTCAGCCCGGAAAAGGTTGTCGGCAGTTTGCAGGATCTTGGCTCTCAACATGGGATTATAATCCGGGTGCCCCTTCAAAAAATTTCGCACGACAGCCGCCGCCGTCGCCGTCTGGTACCAACCCAAACTGGCCTGCAGCCAGCTTTGAGGGAAAAAAACGTCCCCTGTACGCTGGATATCCTCCAGCCACTCCAAGGTGGCCGGCAAATACTTTTCCGAAGCGCCCGCCCGCAGCGGATGATGCAGGTAGGACAAGGCCGGCAACACCCAGGCCTCTTTACGTCGGGCATCTGCCAAAGACAGCGAGGCAAAATACCTGTCTCTTTCTCCCGCATCATCGGATAAAGCAGGCAGCAGGTATTGCAACCGCGCCCGGCGGTCCTTGTTCTGAATGCGGGTCAGCTGTTCCTGCAGGATTTCCCTGTAGCCGGGATAAGCCCGCAGCGCCAATGCCACCGCCAGACCGGTATAATCATCCTCGGATAATTTCACGCCGGCCGGTGGGCGCCGGTCCTTCCAGATGGCAAAAAGGCTGTCCTGGCCCTGTTTGCTGCGAACGATACTGGTATAGGTGCCGAATAATAATTTTTTTTCATTCTTCGAGGGCACCTGCTGCAACGCCTGCCAGAGGTCATCCTCCAGTCCGCCCGATATTGAATCCCGCAGCGCCGGGGAAAGGAAACGCCAGAAGATTGAGTTCACCTGGTCGAGCAGTATATTGAGGTTCAACTCTTCCGGTTCACGTGACAGGACCTTTCGATCGTATGCCAGCAATTGCCGGGGCGTCAGTACCTGCCCGTCAAGCATATTTTCGTACAGGTTGATGTAGCCGGCCGCACGCATCAGGGCTGTGGAGTTGGAAGAGCCAAACAACCATTTCACCGAATGGACGTCGGCAGGGAATACCCCATACCCCTCTCCCGATGAATTGAATACCACACATTCCGGCGCCTCTTTACCGTCTGCCGCCGCCAGCCGGACGGAGGCCGCATTCATGTTGACGGTCATTTGTTCGACCCTATCCGCATAGACCAGCGCTACGTCAAACACCTGCGGCCAAACCTTGGCCGAACCGTCCTCTCCCCGCTGGCGGATGACGAAATCGGTGATCTTTCCTCCGGCCTGCTGCAAATGATAGCCAAACTGCGGCCGCCCGGTACCGTTGACCCAAACTTCGTTCCAGGCAGCCAGATTGACGGCTGTATGCGCCTGCAGCGCGGCGATGAGATCGGGCCAGGAAGCATTACCGCCGGCATATTTCGCCAGATAATCCCTGAGCCCTGCCTGGAAAGCATCGGCGCCGATCAGGCGCTCCAACTGACGCATGACGATCGGCGCCTTGTTGTAGATGATGTTGCCATAAAGGGATCCCGCGTCCTGCAAATTGTCCAGGCGCTGGCGGATGGGATTGGCGCCTTCCGTCCGGTCGACACTATAGGCCGCCGGATAATGAGCCGTCAGGAATTTCAGGTCGTAATTATCATCCGGCAGCGTAATGCTGCTGATCTTATCGGCCATAAAATTGGCAAACACCTCCTTCATCCAGACATCGTTGAACCACGTCATGGTCACCATGTCGCCAAACCACATATGCGCAGTCTCATGGGACAAGAGATTGGAACGCCCGATGAACTGCTCACGGGTGGCGCCGGAATCCAGGAAGAGGCTGCTGGCCTTATACTGGATGGCCCCCGGATGCTCCATACCCCCGAACTGGAAATCGGGTATCGCCACAAAGCCGAACTTTTGAAAGGGATAGGCGATGCCGGTATATTGCTGCATGAAATGCAGGGCCTGCCCCTCGATGCGGAAAATAGAATCCAGGCTCAGGCCCAACCTGGTACTGTCCGTCTCGCGGTAAAAGAATTGCATGGGCCGGCCATCGACAACCCGGGTCTCATCGCTGAAATGCCCGGCTGCAAATGAGAAAAGATAGGTACTGATCCTGTCGGAGGGCCGGAAATGGAGAATACAGCTATCGCCTGCCGTGACAGAATCCTGTAATAAAGCATTGCCCATGGCTTTCCAGCCTGCAGGAATGACGAGAGACAAGGTGAAGACGGATTTCAGATCCGGCTGATCGAAACAGGGAAAGAGGGTCCGTGCCCGGTCGGGCACCAATAAGGTATACAAAAAATCAGGGTTGCGGTTGAGAGCTCCATTGCCGGCGGTAAACAGGAGGTCGGCTGTATTGATGCCCTGGCGCAGGAGCGAAGCATCCAATAGCAGGTGCTCGTCCTTATATTTCACTGGCGCCACCTTGCCGTTTACCCGCAGTTCCGGGATCGCGTCCGGCGGTCCCTTGAAGTCCAGCAGCAGGGATCTGCCAGCGGATACCTTGTCCATGATAAAGGATACCCTGCACTGGCCTGTCACCGCCTCCTGCTTGTCGGCGGGAATACGAAAATGCAGATCATAATGAATATCTCTCAAATGGATACCCCGGTAAACGGCGAGGGACCGGGAAACACCCGGCAGTCCGATAGAGTCCGCAGGCTGCGCCCGGCCGGTCACTGGCAGGAATATCAGGATGAGAGGAATGGCGGTTGCCAACGATAGGGCATGAACGATACGCATGAAGGGTAATTAAAGCAGGAAAATACGCCATTCTCTTTAATATATTATCAGGTATCGGTATATTGTAGCTATGATCAGGTCCCTGTTATTGCTGATGACAACCCTTATTCTATTGTATTTTCCCCAGGACGTCAAAGTGGCCACATGGTCCGCCGGCACGCCGGATACGGACAACTATGAAAGTCTCGCCTTCTGGATAAAAGACGATCAACGCGCCTACATC
This sequence comes from Chitinophagaceae bacterium, assembly GCA_003167015.1. GTDB lineage: Bacteria > Bacteroidota > Bacteroidia > Chitinophagales > Chitinophagaceae > Puia. The sequence goes on from PMUF01000634.1 coordinate 8,013, forward strand.
CGTTATGCACATGGCAATGACTCTGCCGATACCGAACTTGCCTGGCTGGGACCGGACTCCGTGGCCGGCCGGCGGGGTTTCAGGGCAGGTTTCCCGGTGCCGGACAACCGCACTTTATTCATCGCCCCCGACGGAGATTCCCTGTCGGTGTTCTTCCGCAGGAACAATCAACAACTCTACCGGGAGAAGTTTCACTGGGAAAATGAGAGCGGCCTGGGCGACAGCACCGCCGCCTGCGATATCTGCGCACAAAGCCAAAAACAGGCGACAGGCTGGCTCCGGAAATATTTCTGGAAATAAGCTCGGCCTCAGGATTCCCCCTGGCGGCTCTCGGCGCGTTGGATCGACTTACCTCAGTTAATATTCAGCGTTTTGTCCTTGGGATATTTCACACTATAGCTGACCCTCAACTGACGGCTTTCACCGGCGGCCAATTCCAGGTTCCATGTCAGGATGCCAGTCTCCTTATCCACCGACGCACCGCCGCTATCCAGCAACTCTTCCTCAATCTCCTTGTCTGAAGAGATCGGATATTGGTCCTTCAGCAATAGCCGGATCTTTTCCTTTTTATTATTCCTGACGGTGATCCCATAGGTAAACACCTGCTTTTTACTCGAACCAAGGAATTTCACACTGCTGTAGTCGGCGATCTTGCCCTTTTGGATAACGATCCTTCGATCGCGTCCCAGGGTAAGATTTAAGGTGTCCCGGGTGGACCCCGGATCGATATCGGACTTCCCTATATAAGTCCCCTCCACCATGATATTGGCTTCCCCGGGCAGCAGGTTGAGCTTCTGCCAGTCCGGCATCTGCCCCAGCAACCAGGCGTCCCTGTCCTGTCCGGCGGCAGCAAAGTATTGATAGGAACAAGGCGCCTGGTATTCCTTCAGGACCACTCCCTGCTCTTTCCCATTTCCGGGAATATCATAAGGAATATCAATATCGAAGACGACATCCATCTGCTGATCATTAACGGCAATATAATCCCCCAATTCTTCTTTCAGCGTGACAATGTACACACCGGCCTTCGCCCGATCGCCATACACGTCCGTAGCAGCCGACCCTTTCAACTGCTCGATCTTTTTGATCGCCCGCTTGTCTATTTTTTCGAATTCAGGCTTGCTGACCTCCTGGCCATTCACGATATACAAAGGTTCGGTATAGCCAGGAGCTTCCTTATCCTCCCGATCCTTCGATACGCTTAATCCGGTGACCACAACCTCGTTTAAAGAGGTGGTCCCTCTTAGCACTATGCGGGATCTATTCTCATCATACCCCATCACCACGGGCTCTACGAACCGCAAAAACTTTGTCTTCAACACCGGTGCATTGCCGCCCTCCGCGGGCTGTGCAGTGGAAAGGCTCAGCTTCACCTGTCGCCAATCAATACCCGAGGTCTGCGACAGCGTAGCCTTATACAGCAGATGAATGGGGTCGGTGCTATTAATCACCTTAAGGTCATAGGAGGGATCCCAGTGAGCAGCGGTGGTAAGGTAGGATATCCTAAGATCACAGGAACCCGCCACGGGACTCAATAGCTGAACATCGAGACTGCCGCCCGCCTTGCTGTTTTTCTTTTGTTCTTCCTCTATCTGGCTGTTCAGCCGGTCGCATTGTTGCTTCAGCTGTTGGGTCCGGTC
>PMUF01000123.1 GCA_003167015.1 Chitinophagaceae bacterium
CACACTCTCCGGATGGAATTGCACCCCCTGCACATCCAGGCGCTTATGCCGCAATCCCATAATATAGTTTTTGTCGTCCCGCGCCGTCACTTCCAACTCGTCCGGCCAACCTTCTTCACTCACGACCCAGCTGTGATACCGGCCTACTTCCAATGTCTCCGGCAACTCCTCGAACAGCCCTTGCCCCGGCCGTAACACATGTACCGGCGTCGCCACCCCATGATAGACAGTGCTCAGGTTCACCAGTTGGCCGCCAAACGCCTCCCCGATAGCCTGATGACCCAGACAAACGCCAAGGATGGACTTGCTGGCCGCATACTCGCTGATCAATGGCAGCAGCAACCCCGCCTCGGAAGGAATCCCCGGACCCGGCGAAAGAATGATCTTATCGTAATCCTTCACTTTCTCCAGCGGTATCCGGTCATTACGGAACACTTCCACCTTTTGATGCAGGATCTTTTCGACCAGGTGCACNNACTTCCTGTAATTCACTCTCCGGCTGACTCGCGGCGACAATACCTGCTCCTGCCTGGTAAGTCAGGGTATTGTTCCTGCTCAGCAGGCTACGGATCATAATGGCATGATTGCAACTCCCGTCAAAACCAATAAAGCCTATGCAGCCACCATAGTAACTCCTCGCAGTAGGTTCATATTGATCGATCAGCTCCATCGCCTTGAACTTGGGAGCGCCGCTAAGCGTCCCGGCGGGAAAGGTGGTCGCCAGCAGTTCGAAAGGATTGTGGCCCTCCCGCAGCTTGCCCCGCACCTCACTGACCAGGTGAATGACATGCGAATAATAATGTACCTGCCGGTACTGCGTCACTTTTACGTCGTCACAACAGCGGCTCAGATCATTGCGGGCCAGGTCTACCAGCATCACGTGCTCGGCATTCTCCTTCGCATCCTTCAATAGCTTGTCCGCCATCAGCCTGTCCGTCACATCGTCGCCGGACCGTTTGAAAGTGCCCGCGATGGGGTGTACAATGGCCTCGCCATTCTGCAGGATCAGTTGTGATTCCGGCGAAGAACCCATCAGCTTGTAATCCCCGTAATCAAAGAAGAACAGGTAAGGCGATGGATTGATATTCCGCAGCGCACGGTAGACATTGAATTCATCTCCCCGGAAGGCCTGCTGAAAACGCCGGCTCAACACGATCTGGAAAACATCCCCCCGCAAACAGCTCTTAATACCCTTCTCCACCATATGGCGGTATTCGTCGTCGGTCAGGTTGGAGGTCTCCTGCCCATTGACGCCGAACGGATACACTGGCACATCCTTGCTCCTGATCAGCGACTCCACCACCGGCAGTTCCGATTCCAACCCCGCGATTTGATTCTCACAGATATATAATTCATCCCGGAAATGATTGACCGCAATCACATACTGGTATAACCGGTAACGCATCAGCGGAATAGGAACCGTCTCCTTGCTGCCCCCCTGCAAAGTCGATCCGCCGGGAATATCGGCCGGCACCACGCCCGTCCTGGGACGTAACTTGATAGTATCGAAGAACTGTACGGCATCGAAAGTAGTATAGCCGAATAAACCCTGCACTGCCCGCACCGCCCGCTCCGGAGCAGGGGCGATGTCGAACCGCTGCATAAATTCCCACAACACCCGTGGCGTTTCCGCCAGATCCCCAATGGCCGCCTTTTCAGGCGTCTGTCCCGGCAACTTGAATTCAATCGTCTTCGTATCGGAAATCTCTATCCCCGCAATGGCGTTGATACAGATAAAAGAAGCGCTATTCTCCGCAGCATTATAATCCGTGCTTTCCAGCAGGATGGTGTCGCGGAAACGATCCCGCAGCCGGAGATAGATACCCACCGGCGTATAGATGTCCGAGAGCATTTTCTTGCAATTCGTCTTTATTTCAATTTTTTNNGCCCCGAATAACGGGGCCCAATATAGTAATGTATGATCATAGCATTACATGCCCCACTCGGACTTTGTATGCCACCACCACTGTTGATTGATTGTTGTGTTCATTGCAGGGCAAATATGGACCGGAAAAATGATTTGGCCAAATTTTTTTCCACTGGCCACCGGATCAACCGAATTTTGCCGTAATTTAAGCTATGTCCTCTACTTTTTGCTTTGTCCTTCCCGGCCTCTACAACTCCGGCCCCCTCCACTGGCAAAGCCAGTGGGAAACACGCTACGGCTTTACCCGCATTCACCAGCGCGATTGGGATACACCCGATAAAGACGACTGGGTCCATACGATCAATGAGGTCATCGCACCCTTCCCGCCCGAAAAAGTCGTCCTCATTGCACATAGCCTGGCCTGTTGTGCCGTCGCCCACTGGGCCCACCGCTATGCACGTGCCATCAGAGGAGCCCTCCTGGTAGCCCCCAGCGATGTGGAAGCACCGTCCTATCCGTCAGGCACGACGGGTTTCGACCCAATGCCTCTGCAGTTGTTGCCCTTCCCCTCTATCGTCGTTTCCTCACGGAATGATGAATACGTCAGCCCAGAAAGAGCCGAATATTTCGCGGGCCAATGGGGCAGCACCTTCGTCAATATCGGCGACAAGGGCCATATCAATTCAGCTTCCGGCCTGGGTGACTGGCCCGAAGGCTACAAATTATTGCAAACGTTTGCATAGTAGATCATCATCTATTATTGATAGATTCATACATGACATCACAACCCCGCCCACCCCGCCTGCTGTCCCTCGATTTCATGCGGGGACTGATCATGATCCTGCTGGCGCTGGAATCCGCCGGCCTGTATGAACATCTGGCAGCCGACACCGACAATACCCTGTTACACCCCCTCTTCCTCCAGTTCTTCCATCATCCATGGCATGGCCTCCACGCCTGGGACCTCGTTCAGCCCGCTTTTATGTTCATGGCCGGGACGGCCATGGCCTTCTCGCTCCACCGGCAACGTCAGCAGGGGATGACGTGGAACTATTCTTTCCGTAAAGCGCTGAAAAGGTCCGGCTGGCTATTCTTCTGGGGAGTGCTGGACTATGCCGTGCGGCCCGGCGGCCTGTCCTTCGAACTCTGGGACGTGCTGACCCAACTGTCTTTCACCTCTTTGGTGGCCTTTCTGATCTTCCGTTGGTCGGTACCTGCCCAGGTAGCCTTTTGCGCGGGGCTGCTCCTGCTGACCGAAATCCTCTACCGGTTCACACATGTGCCGGGCTTCGACCAGCCCTTTACCGACCAGCACAACTTCGGCAACTATGTCGACGTCCTGCTGATGAATAAGATCAACCCGGGCGGCTGGGTGGCCATCAATTGTATTCCCACCGCTGTCCATACTATCGCCGGCGTGCTCGCAGGAAAATTATTGCTGGGGGATGCCCCGAAAAATGCCCCGGCCAACACTCCCGCACCCAACGCTCCCCCGCCAACTCCGGCACAGAAAGTGCAGCGCCTCCTTTTATGGGCCGCCATCACCCTCGCCCTCGGCTATGCCCTCGACATCGCCGGCCTGACCCCTATTATCAAGCGTATCGCTACCACCTCCTTCGTCCTCGTCTCCCTTGGCTATAGCCTGCTCGTCCTGGCCGCCTGCTATTGGTGGATCGACGTCCGCGACCATCGCCGGCGATTGGAATTCTTTACCATCGTGGGCATGAACTCCATTTTTATTTATCTGTTCTTCGAAATAGTCGGTGACAGGTGGTTCACCGGATACACCGGCGATATCACCAACGGGCTGATGAGCCTGGCACACGTGCCTGCAACGGTGCAGGGCATTGTCACCTCCTGCTGCGTCTTCGCATTGGAGTGGGGAATGTGCTATTTTTTGTACCGGAAAAAAATATTCTTCAGGGTCTGACGCACGGCCGCGCCGCCCCTACAACACCCCCTTCGTACTCGGCAGATAATTGCTCAGCGGATCGCGCTTCACCGCCATGCGGATAGCCTTGGCAAAGGCCTTGAAGATAGCCTCTATCTTGTGGTGTTCATTATCGCCATGACATTCGATATGCAGATTGCATCGCGCCGCATCCGAAAACGATTTGAAGAAATGAAAGAACATCTCCGTCGGCATCTCCCCGATCATTTCGCGGTGGAACTCCGCTTTCCATACGATCCAGCTGCGGCCGCCGAAATCGATCAGCACTTTCGCATCCGCCTCATCCATGGGTAACGCAAAGCCGTATCGCTCCATGCCCCGCTTGTCGGCCAACGCCTGCGCAAAAGCCTCCCCCAGCGCAATGCCCGTATCTTCTATTGTATGGTGCTCGTCGATATGCAGGTCGCCATTTACCCTGACCGTAAGGTCCATCTTTCCGTGACGGGCAATCTGCTCCAGCATATGATCGAAAAATCCCAGTCCCGTAATGATAGCCGCCTTACCCGCGCCGTCGACATTCAGATCGATCCTGATCTGCGTCTCGCTCGTATTACGTTCATGCACTACCCGGCGCAGGCCCAGCTTCAGAAATTCGTAGATGCGGCTCCAGTCCGGCGTCTCCAGGGCAATAGACTCTTCCAGGTCACGGCGGGAATCGCTGATCTCCGCTCCACCCAACGCAGGGTCATTGTTCAGCCAGATGGCCTTGCAGCCCAGGTTCTTCGCCAGCTGGACATCCGTGATGCGGTCGCCGATGACAAAAGAATGGTCCAGGTCATAGGCTTCGTTATCGATATATTCGGTCAGCATCCCCGTACCAGGCTTGCGCGTCGGAGCTCCGTCTGCCGGAAAAGTGCGATCGATATAAATACCGGTAAACTTTATGCCCTCCCCTTCCAGGCTCTTCAACACAAAATTCTGCACCGGCCAGAAAGTCTTCTCCGGGAAAGCGGCCGTGCCCAATCCATCCTGGTTGGTCACCATCAACAGCTCATAGTCCATCTCCCGGGCAATCCTGCCCATGTACTCGAACATCCCCGGATAAAACTCCAGCTTCCCGAAATCATCGATCTGGTAACTCGGCGGTGCTTCTTTGATCAATGTGCCGTCCCTGTCTATGAATAAGATTCTCTTCATAAAAAAATTACTGCGCATCGCGAAAGTACGCGATGCGCAGCATATTTCACTGGCAAATTATTTCCCCGCCGGCTTATTCGCAGCCCTTACGGCCTTTACCTGCGCGACACTCACCGCACTGGCCTTGTTGCCAAAACTATTGCGTACATATGTCAGCACATCTGCGATCTGCTGGTCGGTAAGGTCGCTGTGCGGCGCCATGACATTGTGAAAGTCGTCGCCATTGATCGTCACCGCACCCGTCATCCCATTCAGTACGATCTTGATCAACGGGATCTTAGGCCCCAGCACATAGGTCGTCTTGACCAACGTCGGAGTCATCCCCTGCACACCCCCGGCATCCACCTGGTGACAGGCCAGACATACCTGCAGGTACACCTGCTTGCCCCGCGTAATCGAAGCCTGAATGGGCGTCTGGAAAGTAGCACTGGACACCCGGGCAGAAGCACCGGGCATCCGGACAAAGCCCTCCGGCATCCTCGCCGATAGCAGCAAGGTCGCCAGCACCAATGACGCACCCGTCGTATAAATGAATAATCTATTACTTTTCATCTTAAGTAGTATCGATGAATAATTATTGTTTATAAGAGATCTTCCAGACAAATCCTTTGCTGTCGTCCGTCACATAGATAGAGCCGTCAGGCCCCTGTGCCAGGCCGCAGGGACGATGGTCTGCCCGGCCGCTGGCAGTCTGCGCATCGCCGCCGGAAAAGTTGTTCGCAAAGATTTCCCATTTGCCGGTCGGCTTGCCATTCTCGAAAGGCGCGAAGACGACGAAGAAGCCTTCCTGCGGCTCGGGAGCCCGGTTCCAGGAACCATGAAAGGCTATGAATGCGCCATTCTTATATTTCGCCGGGAACTGGCTGCCGGTATAGAACAACAGCCCGTCCGGCGCCAGGTGACCGGGGAAAGCCATCACCGGGTCCTGCGCAGAGTCTCCGGCCGTCTTCTTCCCATCGCCGCCGTATTCGGGCGCCAGGATCTTCTTATGCTGGAATTGGTCGTAGAAAATATAAGGATAGCCGCAATCCGAACCCTTGTGCAGCTCATACATACATTCAGCCGGCAATTCCGCACTCTGCTTGGTGTCCCAGATATCTGGGAAGAGGTCGTGCAGCTGATCCCGACCATGCTGCATGACGAAAAGGCTGTTCGTCTGCTGGTTCCAATCGAATCCTACCACATTGCGAAGCCCTGTCGCATAACGATGGTCGTCACCATAGGTCTGGTTAGGCACGTCGGCCTTGAACTGCCAGATACCTCCTGCCGAGTCCAGGATAGGACAGGGCCTTTGTCCGGGTGAACCTTTTGTCCGGTCCTGCAGCTGACAGGCATTGGAATAAGCCCCAATATTGACATATAGGTTGCCGGAATAATCCAGGGTAATCGCCTTGGGTTCATGCTCGCCGCGCGCCAGCAGCCCGGTGACGATCTTTTCAGGGTGATTGGGATCTATTACATTGAAGTCCTTATCGAGTTTATAGCGATAGACACAGGTGTCGGAAGAGGCATACAGGTAACCGTCGCGGATAGCGATACCCGTTCCCGTATAATTACCGAACCCAAACGACTTGTCGGCCTTGCCGTCGCCATTCGTGTCCGTCAGGCGGTAAATACCTTTACCATCCTGCAGCTTGCTGAGCTTCACAAAAACTGCTCCGTTCGGAGCGACAGCAATATGACGCGTCCTTCCCAGGTTCGCCACCAGGGTCGTCGCCGTAAAGCCGCCCGGCAGCTTGAGCGAGTCGGATATCGTAGTAGCCGAATCGGTTGGCGTAAGGGACCAGCTGCTGTCGGCTGTGGCGGCAGCAGTCGATGTACTGTCGATCTTATTCCCGTTACCCCCGCCTGCCCCGCAGGCCATCAGCCCGGTCAGGCTTAATCCCATCAAAAGGTAAAAGAGTTTCCAGGAAGTCCTCTTCGATTGGTGAATTGAATGTTGCATGTAAAAAACGATTGATTGATGAAGAAATCAGGTCGGAGTCTTTAATGGACTGCAATTTACTTATTAAATCAATTAACACTCCTGCCGCCGGCCAAGAATACCCCTCACCCCACTACTAATTTTTAGCTTAGACTATTACACAGATCCGGGTTAGTTCATCCCCGGCCGCCTTAGTTTCATCCCCCCATCCGCCCCCGTTTTCAGTGGTATCCGCGCAACGCAGCCACCAGGTCCTCATTTTCCTTCGCCGTTCCCACCGTGACCCTCAGGCACCCCGCACACAATTC
>PMUF01000655.1 GCA_003167015.1 Chitinophagaceae bacterium
GTACAGGTCCGTGAGGATGTAGAAAGAATTAGGGATAAAGAGCAGCCATGCCAGGAAGGTAAGGATCATGAGGAACCCTTTCAGGGATGCTTTCCTGCCAGAGGGGAGCGTTGCGCGGGAGAGTTGCCGTTCGGCCGCACCTTTCCGCCAGGCCGTCAATCCCGTCGAAATGGCGTAGGGGATGTAGGCCAGGAATAAGTTCCAGATCATGGACAGAAAAGTGAGCCTGCCTGTATGGAGAATGCGTATTCCCACCAGGGTGCAGCTAAAGAGCATAGACGCGGTCAGCATACGATCCAGTTCTGTCCGAAGCAGCAAGAAGCGCCGCATGCGGATCCGGGGCAGCGAAAAAGAGAACGGTGTCATAGTAGTTTGGGTATAAAGATGAAGAGAGCGACAACAACCGCCGTGATAGCGGCCACCAGCACTGCGCCGGCGGCGAGATCTTTGATAAATTTGATCGTGGGATGGGCTGCAGGATGGACGACGTCCGCCATTCTTTCCAGGCAGGTATTCAGCATTTCCGTGATCCATACACCGCCCGTCACTACCGCCAGGGTAGCCGCCTCCGAGTAGCTGACGTGAAAGAGGATGCCGGCGATTATTACGGCGACGGTAGCGATGGCATGAATGCGCGCATTATGTTCCTGCCGAACGAATTTTACGATACCAGCGATGGCATAGCGAAAACTTTTTATCCGGCTGCGGAGGGAGAATTTTTCCGGGTGTATCATAGATTACTTTTTCAGTATCGGATATGCTGGATAAATGTATAGCCTGCCAGGACGAGCAGCAGCAGGATCGCCTGCAGGGCAATCGCTGCATTCAGCCAATAGCGGCGATAGTAGACGCCTATCTGCCAGCCGCGTTGGCCTCGCTCCAGACGAAAATGCATAATGGTGAGTACATTTAAGAGGACGGCCAGCAACAGGCTGCCGATGATCACCTGTGCCTTGTGAAAAGCAAAGAGATTAAACGGCGACTGAAGGAATGAGGGCGCGAAGTAATGATACATGGCCTTTGTACCGAAGCAGATGCGGGCCAGCATGGTCAGCATAAAAAAGCTGGCGGGCAGCAGCAGGGTGATGCCGACGAGGCCGGAAGTCAGCGATCGAATTAAACGGGAGCGGGTCATTATTGTGGTTTTTATTTTCATAAAAGTGCTTTGCATTTCAAAGTATTGAGATCAAAAAAAGGCGGGTTTTACGCCGCTATGGAGCCGGGTTTGCTCACGATCCCATCATCCGGGGCCGGTCACCCCCCGGATCATATTTTCCAATGCCTGCAGGTGATCCTTGAACGATTTTTCACCGGCTTTGGTGATTGAATAGGTCGTATTGGTCTTTCGTCCGATAAATCCTTTGTGCACCTTAATAAAGCCATTTTCTTCCAGGTTGATCAGGTGGGAAGCCAGGTTGCCGTCCGTCAGTTCCAGCAATTGTTTGAGATCGTTGAAGCTGACTTCCGCATTCATCAGGAGGATGCTCATCACCCCCATCCGGATGCGACTATCGAATACTTTATTAAGATTTCCGATCGGGTTCTTCATTTTCTCTCATATTTCCACCACATGATCAGTCCATAGATGATATGCAGGACGCCGAAGCCTGCGGTCCAGAAATATAATCCTTCATGTGGATAGTACATACAGATAGAACCGAGCAATACCTCCAGCAATCCCAGGTACCGGATATCCGTCAGGGTGTATTTACTGGCATTGACCAGTGCCAGGCCATAGAATACCAGGCAGGCCGGGGCCACATATTCCCAATCCGAATGGTATAACAAACCCAGTACGAACAGGCCGCCGGCGATCAGTGGAATGAGCATGTTGATCAGCAATTTCCTGGATGCGTGGTCCCAGATGGGCAGCATGCTTTTGCGCGCTTTACGCCAGGTGAACCAGGTAGAGGATGCCAGGGCCGCGATCAGTACGGCTGCTGCCAGGGCGATCAACCGCCATCTGAGGTCGCTGGCTGCGTCATGGACGTAGCCGTGACGGGATACGTATCCGCCTGCGGCATAATAGTCCATTATCCATACGTGGCCGATCCAGGCCCCTATGAGGGCACAAATACCCGCGCTGAGGCCGCTCAAACCGCTCAGGGAGATGAAGCGGGATGATCGTTCCATCATGCGCCTGATGTCCTGCAGGGTCTCCAGTGATTGGTCGGCCGGCGTTTGGCTAGTCATAAAAGTACTTTGAAATACAAAGTAAGTGGAAAGAATTCATTCCGGCAAGTTTTTTCTGAAAAGATTTTCAGAGGACGAGCTCCATCTGGATATCGCAACGTTCGTAGGGTGAAGGCGGTCCTGCGACCTTGCGGAAACCCAACTTATGATACAGACTGATGGCGGGTTTGAGGCGGGTATTGCTCTCCAGATACACGCGGCGGGCACCGAGGGCCCTGGCCTTTTCGATACAGGCCCGACCCAGAAGGTAGCCGATACCCAGTCCCTGGGTTTTCGGGGATACCCCCATTTTGGCCAGCTCAAAACTACCATCGTCCATCCGGATCAGCGAACAGGTACCTACCGGTTCGCCTTTATACAGAGCCATAAAAATATGACCTCCCTTATCCAGGATATATTCCCTGGGATGATCGAGGGCCTTATAATCTCCTTCTTCCATGCGAAACCAGGTGGTGATCCATTCTTCGTTCAGTTGACGGAACGCTGCCTGATAAGCAGGTATAAAATCCACGATCTGTATCCGCGCACTTTCCCGGATCTTCTTTTCTTCCCGCACCCGGTGCAACAGGCTCTTTTGTTCCAGCAGAAATTCCCATTCCCCGATCGCCTTCCACAGGTCATGATGCGTCTCTTCCATTGCTTTTTCGATAGCAGAGGTGACGTCGTCGAGCTGGGGCTGCATTTTTTCGCGCAGCTGCTGTCCCGCGGGGGACAATAACACAAAATTCTTCCGGCCATCGGTTGCCCCTTTCTTCTCGACCACATAACCCTTGATGGCCATCTCCCTTACAATCTGGCTGACGGAAGGGTGTGTATGCCCGATCTCCCTGGCAATATCGGTGATCGACTTTTCCGTGGTCGCGGACAGAGAATAGAATACCGGAAACCATTTTGGCTGGAGGTCTACCTGGTAAAGGTCATAAATACCGGCTGCCTGCTCCGTCATTTCTTCACTGAGCCGGCGAAGGCGGCTGCCGAGTGCCATCTTGCCGGTGCGGGTATAAAAGTCCATAATTGATATTAATTACGTAAGTACTTACGTAAATGTAATAAAGAGATAAATTCCGGCAAAATTTTTCCCTACATTACAGGCATATTTTCTTTAAATGACGATTACATGCCCGCATCTTACATCCTCGCCCTGGACCAGGGAACAACCAGCTCAAGGGCCATCCTGTTTGATCAATCCGGCCATATCCGGCAGGTAGCCCAAAAGGAATTCCGGCAGTATTATCCGCAGCCAGGCTGGGTTGAACACGATCCGGAGGAAATCTGGTCGTCTCAATATGGGGTACTGGCGGAAGTGCTGGCCAAGAGCAATTGCACCACCCGGGATATAGCGGCAATTGGCATTACCAACCAGCGGGAGACCGTTATCGTTTGGGACCGGGCAAGCGGCAAGCCTATCCATCCGGCCATTGTGTGGCAGGACAGGCGAACCGCAGGGTATTGCGACGAGCTAAAGGCACGGGGGCTTTCTGCCATGATCCGCGATCGGACGGGGCTTGTGATCGATGCTTATTTTTCGGCTACCAAACTCA
>PMUF01000414.1 GCA_003167015.1 Chitinophagaceae bacterium
AGGCGCCGATATGCTGGGTGATCCCACCGGCTTCCCCGGCGACCACATTAGCGCTGCGGATATAGTCCAACAGGGAGGTCTTACCATGGTCGACATGCCCCATGATGGTCACGACGGGTGAACGGGGCAGCAGATCTTCGGGATCGTCCTGTTCTTCTTCTTCTTCCATTTCAGCCGCGTCATCGATGCCGATGAACTCGACCGTATAACCAAACTCTCCGGCTACCAGCTCGATAACGTCGGCTTCCAGGCGTTGGTTGATGGACACCATCATCCCCAGGCCCATACATTTGCCGATGACCTCGGCATAGCTGACATCCATCAGGTTGGCGAGTTCGCTGACGCTGATAAATTCTGTGACCTGCAGCCTGCTGTCCAGTAATTCGTCACCACCGGACTGTTCGGCCATTTCATCGCGTTTGGCGCGGCGATATTTAGCTTTGAGGCTCTTCCCACGGCCGCCGGCGCCTGCCAGCTTAGCCTGGGTCTGCCTGATCTTTTCCTGTATTTCTTTTTTGTCGATCTCTTTGGCTTCACGGGGGGCATGCCGCGGGTCGGGACGACGATTGCCACCCTGTCCGGCTCCGCCCGGAGGACGGCCGCCGCCTGGATTGCGCTGGATGGGAATACGGCTCTGTCCCGGTGGTCTGGGATTACCGGGGCCGCCATGCTGACCACCGCCATGCTGGCCGCCTTGCTGACCGCCACCATGTGGCTGACCGCCGCCCTGGTTATTGCCATGGGCAGGCCTTCCATTGCTTCCGCTGTGATCTTTTTTCTCGATGGGGATACGCTTGCGCTTCCTCTTCTCTTCAGAGGGCTGTTTAGGCCGCGTATCGTTGTTGACCGGCAGTTCGATCTTGCCGAGGATCTTGGGGCCTTCCAATTTTTCGGCCTTGATATTTTCGATGACCGGAGGGGCCTCGTCTTCTTCTTTTGTCTCTACCGATGGAGCTTCATGGGCTGCTGCGACCTGCGGCGCTTCTTCCTTTTCTTTTTCGACTTTTGTTGTCGCGGCAACGGGCTCTTCCACAGGGGTTTCGGCGATGACAGGCGGCTTAAGAGATGGCTGCTCGACAGGACTTTCCGGCTCTGTAACCGGTTCTTCCTGCACGATTTCAGGTGCGGCTTCTTTCTCCGCAGCCTTCTTTCCGCCTTTCTTCGGACGGGTGGACGAGTCGATGGCAGACAGATCGATCTTATCGATGACCTTCGGGCCTTCCAGTTCGGGCGCTTCTATCTTGACCAGCTCCACTTCCACCGGCGCCTCTTCCACGACGGGACGGGCGACCACCACTACAGGTTCTTCCACCGGCGGTTGTTGTGCCGGCGGTTGTTGTACCGGCTGCTGCTGTGCAACTATCGGCGCCTCTTCCTTAGCCACTTTTTTGACGACGGGTGTCTCTTTCTTTACCGGCTGGGGCTCGTCTTCTTTTTTCTTTTTGCCTTCCAGGCTGCCTTTGGGCAGGTCGATCTGATCGCTCTTGATCTTGGCNNGACGTAGGTTTCAGATCGTCTTTACTGAATCCCTTGCCCACCAAAAAATCCACCAGGGTGTCTTTCCCGATGTTGAATTCCTTGGCGGCGGCCATTAAGCGTAATGTCTGTGTTTCTGCCATATTTCTGTAAAAATAGCTATTTAGGCGTTAACCTTTTTCAAACTCTTCTTTCAATACTCTTCTGACGTCATCGATGGTCTGTTTTTCCAGGTCTGTCCTTCTTTCCAGCTCGTCGGCGGTGAGGTCCAGCACACTGCGTGCAGTGTCGCAACCGATACGCTTGAGCTCGTCGATGACCCAGGGTTCGATCTCGTCGGTAAATTCTTCGAGGTCGATATCGAATTCCTCCGGTTCGCCTTCGTTATCCCGGAATACGTCTATGGTATAACCAGTCAATTCCTGCGCCAATTTGATATTCACCCCTTTACGCCCGATTGCCAGGGAAACCTGGTCGGGTTTGAGGTAGACATTGGCGTGGGACTTTTCATTGTCCAGTTCCATATTGGTGATCTTGGACGGGGTCAGACTGCGCTGGATCAGCAGCTGGGTATTAGCGGTCCAGTTGATGACGTCGATATTCTCATTTTTCAGTTCCCTGACGATCCCGTGGATACGGCTTCCTTTCATCCCTACGCAGGCCCCGACAGGATCTATGCGGTCATCATAAGACTCTACTGCGACTTTGGCGCGTTCGCCGGGTTCGCGGACGATCCTTTTGATGACGATCAGTCCGTCGAAGATCTCGGGAACTTCGATTTCCAGGAGCTTGGACAGGAAAAGGGGGCTGGTCCTGGACAGGATGATGACGGGTGAATTATTTTTCAGTTCCACTTTTTTGACGACGGCCCGGATATTTTCGCCCTTCTTGAAATAATCCTGGGGGATCTGTTCGGATTTGGGAAGGATCAGCTCGCTGCCTTCTTCGTCCAGCAACAGGATCTCTTTTTTCCACACCTGGTAAACTTCGGCGCTCACGATCTCCCCTACCCTTTCGCTGTATTTCTTGACGAGTACGTTCTTTTTGAGGTCTCCGATACGGCTGGCCAGGGTCTGTTTGGCTGCGAGGATAGCACGGCGGCCGAAATCCAGAATCTCTACTTCTTCATAGAGCTCTTCGCCGACTTCGTAATCGGGTTCGATTTTAACTGCGTCGGTGTAGGCAATCTCTGCCAGAGGGTCGTTGACTTCGCCATCGCCGACGATAGTACGCCGGCGCATGATTTCAAGGTCACCTTTCTCTGCATTCACAATGACGTCAAAGTTTTCGTCGCTCCCGTATTTTTTGCGCAACAAAGTTTTGAACACGTCTTCTACTACTTTCATCATGGTAGGACGGTCGATATTCTCTGCTTCCTTAAAATCCTGGAAGGCTTCGATAAGATTGATACTGGCCATACGCTAAATTTTTAATTCTCTTAAAAGACTACTTGAATTTTTGTTGTTTTTATGTTTTCGAATAAAAAAGTATGATTGATCACTTCTTTTTTCTTGTTCTTTCCCTTTGTCTCTTCGACAATAATGCCGTCTTCGCTGACTTCCAGCAGGCGGCCATCTATCCTGGATCCGTCCTGCAGGACGAGTTCTACTTGTCGCCCGATGTTCTTTTTATATTGCCGGTGCAGTTTCAGCGGTTCGTCCAGGCCCGGGGAAGAGACTTCCAGGGAAAAATTGTCGGGGGGGACGAGACCCGATTCTTCCAGCTGCTTGTACAATGCCCTGTTGACCTGTACACATTTTTCGATCGAGATGCCCTGATCGCCGTCGATGAACACTTTTATATTATTCACGGGTTTGATCCGAACCTCCACCAGGAAATACTGTGGTTCGCCGGTTAAAATCGGCTGGATCAAACCTTCTATCGCCTTAATTGTTTCGCTGCTCATCTGTCTGAATGAAAGAAGGGAACGAACCCGTTCCCTTCTGTTGTTTCTTTTTATCCCTGCAAATGTAGGATAATTTTTAGGTTCCAACCAAATGTGAGTTTGGGGTGCCCTGCCATTTTTTGTAGTACTTTTAAGAAAATAACGAGCATGTCCCCCTCTCAGCCCGATAATTTAGGTGGTTTTATTGCAGAAAATAAAAAGCTCCTGAAGGAATACCTGGAAACGCGGCTGGAAATCTACCGGTTGCAGAGTCTGCGGCTATTCGCCAAGTCGGCCGGTTATTTCGCCTGGATCCTGCTGTCGCTGTTCCTGGCCTTTCTTTTCCTGTTCTTTGGGGGGATGATGGTAGCTTTCTGGTTCTCCAACCGGCTGCACAGTTATGTCAAGGGATTTGGCATGGTAGCTCTGATCATCCTGGTGGTCTTTATCCTGATAGCCCTGTTCCGGAGGATTCTTTTTGTAGAGCCTGTCATTCAAAGCATTATACAAGGGTCCAAGGAGGAATCGGGCGACGACAATTAAAAAAAATATATGCCAAGACTTACTAAAGCCGCGCGAAGCATGCAGGCGTTGGATGCGGAGATCCGGCAGCTCCGGCAAAAAGCCCGGCAGCTGGAAGACCAGCTGGACGTGAATTTCAGTTATCTGCAGGAGCATTCCGGCTCGATGTTCGTCCGGTCGTTGCTGCCGAGGAGGATAGAGGGGGAAGCCCTGACGGGGATCAAATTGCTGGATACATTTATGCAGAACGAGCGATTGCAGAAGATCCTGATCCGATTGGCGGACCGGCTGGCCGAGCGGCTTGGCGATGGCCTTAACTGGTTGGCCGGCAGGGTGTTCAGGAAATGATTGATTGGTGACCGGGGGAGTTGGTCTTTAACAGCCTTTTATCAATCCTTTTCCTACCTTTACGGATTATCTTATTGTTATGTTGTCTTTATCAGAGATCATGTTCATGGCGATTGTGGTGTACCTGTTGTACAGGTTCATCGTCAATTTCCTGGTGCCAGTCATGAGGGCAACCCGGCAGGTCCGGGAACAGTTCAGGAATATGCACGATCAGGCTAACGGCGGCAGTGGTCCGTCGCACAATGGTGCGCCGCATGGGGGTGCGTCACGTGAGGGTTTCCGGCCGGGTCCAGGTTTCCGGCCGGGCGCGGGTTTTGGGACGGCTCAGGGTCAGGGCTCCGGTGCGGCCCCTCGTCCTGGTGCAAGTGAAAAGCGGTCTTCCACAAAACCTCCGGCAGAAGATTATATCGATTTCGAGGAGATTAAATAATTGGCACGTCGCTACTGGCGGGCGGGGCAGACAATTTACCACTGAAAGTCCATCAGGCTGATGCCCGGGCTCAGGAAAAGTCCTCTCAATCCAGCCTTTTCAGCTCCTTCCACATTGACCTTAGCGTCATCTACAAACAGGGTTTCCGCCCCATTCAATCCATTTTCTGCCAGGATATGCTGAAAGGATTCCCGATCGGGCTTTCTCATTCCGAGTAAGTGGGAATAATACGTCTTTTCAAAATGGTCATCCAATGACCCGTCGTCGAAGGTTGCCGACCAGATCCGCCGCAAGGCTGCGAGATGGAGGGCATTGGTATTACTGAACAAAAAAAGCCGGTAGCTTTTGCGGAGATTTTTGAGCAACTGGATGCGTTCGGGAGGAAAGTCGAGAAGCAGGGCATTCCAACTGTCTATAATGGCCTGATCCGGAACGTCGAGGCCCGTCAGTTGCCTGACCGAATCGATGAATTGCCGGTCGGTGATCCGGCCGACCTCATACTCTTTAAAAAAAGAGTCGGCAAATCCATGGCCGAAATATTCCCCGAAATTTTTTACCCCGAGGGCGGTAAAGGCCTGTTCCGTCCGCCGGTTATCCAGGTTGAGTATCACACCTCCCAGGTCGAAGATGATGTTTTTCACGCCTTGCATGTCACAAAAATAAGTTTTTTACCGGGCCCAATTTATTTTCGCCGGCAGGACATCTCTGGAATTTCCACCTACCATGATCACAAAATCGCCGGGCTCCCAGTCATATTTTAATTCATTATTATAGAACTTCAGGTCCTGCGGGGTGATGTTAAAAGTCACTTGCCGGGATTCGCCCGCTTTGAGCGCTATTTTCTGAAACCCTTTCAATTCCTTTACCGGCCGGGTAATGCTGCCGACCAACTGGCGGGTATAGAGCTGTACGACTTCCCTGCCGTCCTTCGACCCATCGTTCGTGACAGTGACGGTAACGGTCAGTTGCTGGTTTCCTTTCAGGGCGCTGTCGCTGAGCGTCAGGTCGCTGTAGGTGAAATGGGTATAGCTCAATCCATAGCCAAAGGGGTAGACGGGATCGTTGGACACGTCGAGATAGTTCGACCGGAATTTCTGGAACCAGGCGCCTTCCGGCAACGGACGGCCGGTGTTCATATGATTGTAATAGAGGGGTACCTGACCGACGTTCTGCGGCCACGTGGTTGTGAGCTTGCCTGATGGATTGGTGTCCCCGAATAACACGTCGGCAATCGCATGACCGGCCTCGGTCCCACCGAACCAAACGTTTAGTATGGCCGGCACTTCATCGTTCTCCCATTTGATCGCCAGCGGGCGGCCGGTGAACAGGACCAGCACCACGGGTTTGCCGGTCTTCAGCAGGGCCTTCAGGAGATCCTGCTGAACCTGAGGAATTTCAATATTGCTGCGGCTGCTGGACTCCCCGGTCATCTCAGCCGACTCGCCCAATGCGACGACGATGACGTCGGCCCCGGCGGCAACATTCAGCGCTTCGCTGATCATGTCCGCTGCGGGGCGCGGGTCTTGATGAAGGATCTTACCGAACATCTCCGCCCTTTGTTCGAACAGCGAGTCTGCATCGAGGTTAGAGCCCTGGCTATACATGATCTTGACGCCGTCGCCTGCTACATCCTTCAGCCCCTGCCAAAGGGAAACAGATTTTGACGGATCGGCGGCAACGCTCCAGGTGCCTGTCATGTTGACCTTGTTATCCGCGAGAGGGCCAATGAGAGCGATGGTGCCGGCACGTTTCAGCGGCAGGACATTGCCCTGGTTTTTCAACAACACGAAACAGTCGGCGGCGATCTTCCTTGCCGCTGTCCGGTTGTCGGCGGTGAAGATCTCTGTGGCGGCCCGCCGTTCATCGCAATATTTATAGGGATTGGCAAAGAGCCCCAACTTGTATTTTGCTTCCAGCACCCGGCGGCATGCGGTATCGATCTCCGCCTTCGTCACTTTCCCCTGCTGCAGGGATATCTTCAAAGTGGTGAGGAAACCTTCTCCCACCATATCCATGTCAATGCCCGCCCTGAGTGCCAGGGCAGAGACTGTCTGCAGGTCTCCCAAGCCATGTGCGACCATTTCGTTGATCCCGGTATAGTCGGTGACGTCGAAACCTTTGAAACCCCAACGAGTGCGGAGCACATCCGTCTGGAGGAATTTATTGGCTGTCGCGGGGATGCCATTGACATCGTTAAAGGAAGCCATAACACTGCCGACGCCGGCATCGACGGCAGCCCTATACGGCGGCAGGTATTCGTTGAACATCCGGCTATAGCTCATGTCCGTGGTGTTATAATCGCGGCCGGCTTCTGCGGCGCCATACAAAGCAAAGTGTTTGACGCAGGCCATGATATCGGTGTTGTCGGAAAGGTCCTGCTGGTAGCCTCTCACCATAGCTCTCGCGATCTGCGATCCCAGGTAGGGGTCTTCGCCGCTGCCTTCCGCGATCCGCCCCCATCGGGGATCACGGGCGATATCGACCATGGGAGAAAAGGCCCAGCAGATGCCGTCTGCGCCGGCTTCCGTTGCGGCAATCCGCGCGCTGTGCCCGACTTCCTGCATATCCCAGCTGCAGCTGAGACCGAGGGGGATGGGGAATACCGTCTCATAACCATGGATGACATCCATGCCGAAGATCAGCGGAATCTTCAGCCGGCTTTTTTCGACGGCTATTTTCTGTACCTCCCTGATTTTTGCAACTGACTTGATATTGAAGAGGCCGCCGACTTTGCCTTCGGCGATCTTTTTGGCAATGTCGGAATTGCTGGCCTGGCCGGTGGTGAAGTCACTGGAGGTGGGGAGGTTGAGCTGACCGATCTTTTCGTCGAGCGTCATTTTGGACATCAATGCTGATACATATTTGTCCATGGCTGCTTTAGCCGGCGGGTTCGTACGTGTTTGCGCGAGAATGGGTCTGGCTGAACCTGCAAAGAGGATCAAGGCAATGGTTAGAATGTGCTTCATAATACTGTAGACACTAATGATGATGAAATATACTCTATTATTTGATCCGGGGACTTTCGAATCCCAGTTTTTTCAGGCCGTCCTGGATTTCCGGGCAGCTCATGAAGAGTCGCCACAGCAGGCCGGAGCGGTAATTTTCGATCATGACGACTTCCGGGCCCTGGTCGATGGCTAGGTAGCGCGGCGGGTACCATGCGGCCTTTTCGCTGAAGGCATCGTAAAAACCATAATTACCCCAGAGCCTCCCGCGCATTTGTTCATACCAATGCCTGATCGCTGCCATCGATTGCCGGGGTGTATAAGGAAGGGAGGCGATGGCCGCAGTGGGGGATATAACGCCAAGGTCATCCTTTACATCAGGGGCGTGGGCAGCATATCCTACTACCGAATAGCTGGCCGTCAATCCCCAATTGTCCTCACCATAGCCCGGATAGTGTTTGGGGTTATCGACACACCAGGTGTAATTGATGATCGATTGGGTAACATTTTCTTTCCAATAATCGGCATAGCTGTCTTTAAGATCACGGGGGTCAAGACCAAGATAGGAATACTGCGACCAGAACAGGGGGCCGCCATGCGGCGGATCACCCTGCATATACAAATGCAGGGTGTCATTCTTATAGCAGCTGATCTTATCGATGGCGCCGTTTTGCGCCCAGCCCTCGTGATAGACCGCTGCGGGTATCGAATGTTCGGGCGATGAGGCAGCCACGACGTACAGGATCAGGCACTCGTTATAGCCGTGTACCGGGAAATTCTTCTTCCAGCCGTAGTCCGGGCTCCAATGCCAGAACAGAACGTTCTGACCGCCGTTGCGATACCAATCGAAATCTACACCATGCCAGAGCGCATTGATCCTGGAAGCCAGTTTCCTCTCCTGCTCATTCCCGTCCCTGAAAAATTGGCGGACACATAACAACCCCTGAAGCAAATAACAGGTCTCCACGAGATCGCCGCCATCATCCTCGCGCCCAAAGGGCTTTACATGGCCGGTCGTATCATTCATCCAGTGCGGCCAGGCGCCGTGAAAGCGATCGGCCTTTTCAAGGAAAGAAACGATCTTTTGGAGGCGTTCGAAGCCTTGTTCGCGGGTGATGAAGTGACGATGAATCGCAGCGAGGATGGCCATTAAACCGAAACCGCTGCCGCCCGTAGCGATGATGCCTTGATCATGATCGGGATAAATGTCGTCCATATGGATACGTTCAGCGCCCATCCCGCTGTTGGGTTCGGCCCCCGTCCAGAAATATTGAAAGGTTTGTCTTTCCACCAATTCGAGCAGCGCAGAATCGGAAAGATTGCGGGGCCGGTCCTGGGCGGTGGCCGTTATCAAAGTCAGCAGTGTAGCCAATGAAGCTATGATCAGATGTTTCATGGTGCTTATCGATTATGGCAAATTGGGTCCGGAAAAACCGAGATTCTGCATACCGGTCTGCACTTCGGGGCAGCTCATGAATAAATTCCACAGGAGGCCGGTACGGTAATTCTCGATCATGACGATCTCCGGGCCCTGGTCGATGGCCAGGTAGTCATTGTCGAACCAGATATTCGTCAGGTTGAAAGCGTCCACGAAACCATATTGCCCCCAGATCTTATCTCCCAATTTATAATAAAAAAAGCGTAGGGCGTTCATTGATTCCGTCGGGGTATAGGGCAGCGAAGATATGGCGGCTGTAGGAGCGATGACGCCTACGTCGTTTGTCGGAGAGCTTGCCGTATAACCATTTTGAATATCACTGGCCGTCAGTCCCCAGCAGGAATCACCATAGCCGTTGAAATGATTTGGATTGCTGACGCAATACAGGTAGTTGATCCTTGCGTGGGCGGTATCCTGTGTCCAGTAGTTGGCATAGGCATCGGTGAGTCCATTAGGGTTGATGCCGAGGAAAGAATAATGCGCGAAGAACAGGGGGCCACCGTCTGCAGGTCCCAGGGGAAGCTGGATCCCATAATAGGTATTGCCATTCTTCTCCGAGCCGTCACCTGCCCATCCATTCGTATAGACCACGGTGGGGATGGTGTTCGAGTCCACTGTGGAAGAGGCCGCCAGCACGTAGGTAATCATAGCCTCGCACCAGCCCCGTACCTGCACGTTGATAGCCCAGCCGTAATCCGGACTCCAGTTCCAGGTCAGCACATTTTGCCCGTTTTGGCGAAACCAGTTCCAGTTCACCCCGTTCCAGAGATTGTTGATGGCCGTGCGGAGGCTGATTTCGCCCGCATCGGTCGTGGAATTGAAATACTGCCGGGCGCACAGCAAGCCCTGCATCATATAGGAAGTCTCTACGATATCGGCCCCGTCGTCCTGCGTGCTGAAAGGGATGGTGGCGCCGGTGGTCCCGTTCATCCAATGTGAAAAAGCGCCATGGTATCGCGTAGCGTTGTTGGTCAGGAAATTGACGATGGTGGTGATACGGTTGAGCGCATCGGTGCGTGAGATAAAATTACGTTGTACGCCGACAAGCATGGCCATGATGCCGAATCCGCTGCCACCTGTAGTGACCTGGGTTTGGGAGGCGCGTTCTTTGGCCATGCCGCTGGTGGGATCGTTATCGGTCCAGAAATAATTGAAGGTTTGTTGTTCGACGAGGGTAAGGAGGGCCGAGTCGGTGATGCGGGGGAATTTATCGGTGGTGTCTATGGCAGTGGTAAAGCTGATCTGGACTGTTGTAGTCAAAGTAGAATCGGCGGTAGACTTAAGGGGAGGCGAAACAACAAGCAAATATTTGGTCAGCGGGCTCAATGGTGAGGAAGGCTGGATGACCAGGGAACTATCGTTTGGATAGGAGAAGGTGCTTGCCACCTGTCCTGAACCGCCCGTAAAGGAAACACTATTGGTAACCGACGATGTGTTAATAGGTTGAGAAAAAGTAATTTCTATCACGGGACTGGTTGATATGTTGTATGCATTGCTGCTCTGGTAAAGGCTGCCGTCGATCGTGGTTCCGACATAATCGAATTGGCCACCCGCTGCAGCAGGTTTGGAGGCACTGTCTTTTTTGCAGCCCCATAAAAATACTAATCCCAATATAATAGCACTGATCTTTTTCACAAGGTCTTCTTTTATCCTATGCTTAAAACAGCAAGAGGCTGCCGGCTTGGACAGCCTCTTGCTCATTCAATCTCTGTTCAACCTTTTCATTATCGTCCGGCCAGACCATTGAGGTACAAGCCTGCAATATCCGTCTGGGTCAGTGCAATATTGAATAACCTGATCTCGTCCAATTTGCCCTGCCAGTTAGATTGATGATTCGAACCGAGGGTCGCATCAACGCCATAGACGCCGGGAGCCCATGTCCCGATGGTACCTTCAACGGGCGGATCGCTGGTAAAGTTCATATTACCCTGCGGAGTAGACCCTAGGGGTCCTTGCAGAAGCTCGGTAGTGGTGGCTGTGCCATAAGCCGATTGATTATTCATCGCCTGAGCGTTCTGGTAAACGGTATAGGTAGAAGTACCGCCATTGTAGGTCATGGTAAAAAACACCCATTTACCGAGAGCTGCCGTATCGAAGGTGCTCATGGTCCAACCGTTCCATTGCGTAGCGGCAGGGAAGTCCAAACCAGCATGTAATACGATAGAATCTCCCGACACAGGGGTATAGGGTTGCTCTTCTGCGATGATCAGGGGATTGGCACCACCCGCGTCAGCAAGGAAGAATATTCCCTGAGGAGTATATGGAGATGTATCGGGTTGAGCCGGCTGATAATACCAAAACGATAATGAGAAGCTTTGTAAAGCTGTCATAGCGGCGGTGGGCGTAAAGGACGCATAAGCACTAGTATCACCCTGATAAGCCTGTCCCCTGACGCCGGTAACATAGGTAACTCCGACCCCGGTTGCATTCGCACCACCCTTGGCATCATTGAGATTTCCATCCATCGGCCAGTACGATATCAGCGCTTGCGGTTCAACTGAATCTGAGGAAGCGAACCCGCCGATCAGCGTAACTGTCTTACTGCTGCTACTTTTTTTACAAGACACTGTCGCAAAGAACCCTAATGCTATCACAGCGGCTAAAAGCATTCTGCTGTTTACATTTTTCATAATCATTGTTTTTTAATTTTAAAGCTTAAGTAATATATATATGGTGTTAGTACCCTGGGTTTTGAGTGAGCCGGCCGGCCGTAACCGCAATTTCTGCGGAAGGGATAGGCAACAGCTCATTTTTACCGGCCGTGAAACTTTTCCCCGAAGCGTTCATGATTTGTGCGGCACGGCCTTGCCGGACAATGTCCCAAAAACGATCGTGTTCCATCGCAAGCTCTACGCGGCGTTCATTCCAGATAGCCGTTTGAAGGGCCGTCCCCGCAGAGGCGGTGGTAGGCCCAAGGCCTGCCCTTGATCTGACCTGGTTCAGGAGTGCGATAGCGCTGCCCGTATTGTTGAGGTTATAATCGGCTTCGGCTTTAATCAGCAATACTTCAGCATACCGAAGGATATGCAGGTTCTTCTGACAAAGGCTGCGATCGCCGTCGAAAGACTCCACTTGTGCCAGCGAGCCACCCGACAGGATTTCGCTGTGGTAGGCTTTGTAATTGTAGGTAGCGCTGACCCCGGCCATGGTGGGAACCACAAACCCGTCGAACAAAGTGTCGGGCGGAGAAGAGGCGGGAAGGTTGATGATCGTGGATGCTTCCCGCAGATCGCCGGGTTCATACGCCGCTATGAGGCTGGCGCTGGGCGCATCAAATCCGTATCCGTCGTCCCCCGCGGGTTGGTAAAACCCGGGGTTGTTCCAGGGCGTGAACGGAGTGCCCATGCCATTATCCTGTCTGGGGCCCTGAAATTCCACGTAACCGGGAATACCATAGTCCGCACTGCCATAGATGCCGGTCTCTACTTCAAATATCGATTCGACGGAATTGTCGCCGGCCTGCCGCCAGAGTATGGAGTAGTCAGGCACGAGTTGATATTGGCCGGATGAGATCACATCCGCCGTAAGGCTGTCAGCCTGCTTCCAGTTTTGAAGATACATATCTACCTTGGCGAGCAGCGTTTCCGCCGCTCCTTTGGTGGCCCGGCCTACGTCGGTAGCCGATTTAAGGGGCAGATTTTCCATGGCGAAGGTCAGATCGGGAATGATAATATTGCTGTAAATAAAAGGCGCCGAAGCCCGGACATAAAAAGAGCTATCCTGATTTTCGGGGCCTGAGGGTACTGTCAATACCGGCGGCACGCCTCCAAACATCCGCACGAGGTTAAAATAAAAATAGCCTCTCAGGAATCGCATTTCGGCGGTTTGTTCCTGGATCGTGGCTACGGGCAATGCCGCTGTCGCCAACCCTGCAATCGCCTGATTGGTCCTCGAAATACCGGCATAATACCCTTTCCAGAGCGCGGCCACATAGGTGTTATCGGAAGTGACCGTGAAATTATCGATATC
>PMUF01000258.1 GCA_003167015.1 Chitinophagaceae bacterium
CCGGGGAGGCGTGGGTGGGGGCGGGTTACTTCAGCTCGTTCTTGATCTCTTCCAGTTTGAGGAGTGCTTCGACAGGGGTCAACCGGTTGATGTCGGTATTTTCCAGCAGTTGCCGGATGCGGTGAAAAGTCTCGGTATGTGCATCGAAAATCGACAGCTGCATCCTGGGCGCCGCTATTTTCTTCAGGGATTCCGTGGTGGCTGCGCCTACGCCCTTGTCCTCCAGTTGGTGAAGGATCTCTTCGGCCCTGGCCAGCAAAGAAGGCGGCATGCCCGCCATTTTCGCCACATGGATACCAAAACTATGCGTACTACCGCCGGGCGCCAGTTTGCGCAGGAAGATCACCTTATTCCCTACCTCCTTATTGGTGATATGGTAATTTCGAATACGGGGCAGCCTGTTTTCCAACTCATTCAGTTCGTGATAATGGGTAGCGAAAAAGGTTTTGGGTGCATGGGGCGAATGATGCAAATACTCGACAATACTCCAGGCGATGGAGATCCCATCATAAGTAGATGTGCCTCTGCCGATCTCATCCAGCAGGATGAGACTGCCGGGGGTGAGATTGTTAATGATGCTTGCCGTCTCATTCATCTCCACCATGAAAGTAGATTCCCCGCCGCTGAGGTTATCCGATGCGCCCACCCGCGTGAAGATCTTATCGGTCAATGGTACCCTGGCCGTATCACAGGGGACGAAGCTGCCGATATGGGCCATCAGGGTGATCAGGGCTGTCTGCCGTAACAGGGCGCTTTTACCGCTCATGTTCGGACCGGTCAGGATGATAATCTGCTGGGTGGCAGGGTCCAGCAGCAGGTCATTGGGGATATAGGGTTCACCCGCCGGCAACTGTCGTTCGATGACCGGATGGCGACTACCGGTCAATTCCAGCTCGCGGCCCTCATGCAGCTGGGGCTTTTTATAATTATACTGCCATGCGTTGTGTGCAAAACAAAGCAGGCAATCGAGCGTAGCGAGGACATGACCGTTGGCCTTTAAGGGGGCTAAACTCTCCTGCAGGAAGGCCAGCAGCCGTTCGTAGATCTCCCCTTCGAGTGTCAGCATCTTTTCTTCGGCCCCGACGATCTGCTCTTCGTACTCCTTCAACTCAGGGGTGATATAACGCTCTGCGCCGGCCAGCGTCTGGCGGCGCGTCCAGTCGGCAGGAACCTTGTGTTTATGGGAATTGGTGACTTCCAGGAAGTAGCCGAAGACATTGTTGAAACCAATCTTCAGCGAGGTGATACCTGACCTGGCGGCCTCTTTTTGCTGCAGTTCGACGAGATATTCTTTGCCGCCGGTCGCTATCTTCCGCAGGCGGTCCAGATCGTCATCGACGTCGCTACGGATAACACTTCCCTTTGCCACTGCTGCGGGCGGATCATCCGCCATGGTGGACCGTATCCGGTGCAGGACGGAAGGGCAGGGGTCGAGTTGGTGGCACAACTCCTGCAGCCAGCCTGCGGGCAGTTCCGCCGCAGCCGCCCGGATCTGGGCGATCTGTTCGAGCCCTCTCGCTATCTGTAGCATATCCCGCGGATTGACTTTCCGCACGGGGACGCGGCTGACCAGTCTTTCGACATCACCGCATTGCCTAATATGCTGGGCTATTGCTGACCGCCGGTCGGGGTCTTTGATGAAGATCTCTACCGCATCCAGTCGCTGGTCGATCCTTTGCCGGTCTTTCAGCGGCATTTGCAGCCATTTATTGAGCAGGCGGGCCCCCATGGGAGATACGGTATTGTCCAGCACTTTCAATAGGCTTTGCCCCTCATCGCCTTCCCGGGAAGAACCCAGCAGCTCGAGGTTGCGGACGGTGAACTTATCCATCCAAAGATAGTCATCGCGGTCGATGCGCTGAATGGAAGAGATATGCTGCAGATGAGGATGCTCGGTATCCTTTAAATAATGGAGGACTGCTCCGGCGGCGATAATGCCGGCTGTCATCCCTTCGATGCCAAATCCTTTAAGGGAATGGGTCTGGAAATGTTTCAGCAGGATCTCTGTCGCGAACCCTTGCTCGAAGAGCCAGCTTTCCAGTGTATAGGTGTAAAATTTGCTGCCGAACATTTCCTTGAAATGCCGCTGATAGCTGCGCTGGAAGATGACTTCTGCGGGTCGATACATTTGCAGCAGATTGTCGACGTATTCGGTGTTGCCCTCGGCGACGAAGAATTCACCGGTGGAGATGTCGAGGAAGGAGATGCCGAGCATAGAGCCGGCTTGGTCCGGCCAGCCTTCGGGGAAATGGATGGCTGCCAGGAAGTTATTGCTGCTGCCGTCGAGCAGCTTTTCGTTGGTGGCGATGCCCGGCGTCACCATGTCGGTGACCCCTCTCTTGACGATGCCTTTGACCATTTTAGGGTCTTCCAACTGATCGCAGATAGCTACGCGGTGACCGGCTTTGACCAGCTTGTGGAGATAGGTGTCCAGTGCATGGTAGGGAAATCCGGCTAGCTCGGAAGACGCGGCTGCCCCATTATTGCGTTTGGTGAGCGTAATACCGAGGACTTTGCTGGCCACGATGGCGTCTTCCCCGAAGGTTTCGTAGAAATCACCTACCCGGAAAAGCAGGATGGCATCCGGATACCGCTGCTTGATTGCGCGGTGCTGTTGCATAAGGGGAGTGTCTGCACTGCTTTTTGCCATGGGGGCAAAAGTAAGAAAGCGGGGACAAATGGGGCAAATAAAAAAAGGGTTGCCCGGCGATGTGCTGAGCAACCCTTATTCTTTTAAGTTTGTGGTGGGTCAGAACCCGCCGCGGCCGGCGGGGCGGGGCGCGGGTAATTCTTTGCGGGGAAGTTTTTCGTCCCGCTGGGCGGCGTTATAGACGAAGGCGGCGACGATGGTGGCGATCTGTCGCAGGTCGTCTTCGCGCAGATGATCATATGAGTCCATGTTCGTGTGATGGGTACGGGTACTATACTCGATCTCATCCTGGATAAACTGGAAGCCGGGCAGGCCGACGGCATCGAAAGACTGGTGGTCGGTACCTCCCGTGTTGCTGATCGTCACGGTAGTGGCGCCGAGATCATGGAAGGGCTGCAGCCACTGGGTGAATATGTTGCGGCATGCCTCATTGCCTTGCAGATAGATGCCACGGACCTTGCCTGTACCATTATCGATATTGAAATAGGCGTCGAAGGTCTGGTGCGCGGGCAACAATTGCATGGTAGCGGGATCGGCGAACGTCTTTTTCACATAGCCACGGGAGCCGAGGAGTCCTTCTTCTTCGCCGCTCCACAGCGCAATTCGGATGGTACGGCGGGGTTTGATACCCAGGGTCTTTAATATCCTTATCGCTTCCATCATCACTGTACAGCCAGCCGCGTTGTCGGTGGCGCCGGTGGCGCTATGCCAGGAATCCAGGTGGCCACCCAGCATCACGACTTCGTCCTTCAACTTCTTGTCTGTTCCCTCGATCTCCGCTATCACGTTGTATCCTTTAGTATCATCAGAGTGGAAGGCGGTCTTCACTTCCGTTTCGAGCGTCACAGGTGTACCGGCTTTCAGCAGCCGGACGATTGTCATGTAGTCTTCCATGGCAATGACAATGTCGAGGAAATTTGCCGGAGATCCTGCTGCATAGACCCCGCCGCCCTGCACGAACAGCGTCCCGTCATGGCCACGGGGTGTCTGACTGAGGACGGCGATGGCGCCTTCTTCGGTAGCCATACGCTTCAAAATATTGAGCACTGCTGCTGCGCCACGATTGAATGCCGCTCTGCGACGGCGCATTTCTGCCGTGTCCACCGGCTTCATGACGACCTTCGACATTGAATCCAACTGATCATCGGTATAACGGGTAGCATCCGGCTTGAAACTTTGCTGATAAGTCTGGTCGACATCGAGGATGAGGATCTTTCCTGCAAGCTGGCCTTTGTAACGATCCAGCCCAGCCGAATCGGCGGCGCTGATCAACAGGACGGAAGCGGATTTCAGCCCATCCGTCCCTCCGCACCAGGCTTTGGGGAAAGCAATCAGCGGCTTATAATACGGCGCGGTAAGCGCTACATATGACTTTTGCAGCTCCCATCCTTTGCCGAACTCTCCCCAGGGATCGAGGGTAGCATTCGTCAGCCCCCATTGCTGCAGCTGCTGCCTGGCATAATTGGCGGCCCGCATAAAGCCGGGTGAGGCGGTCAAACGGTCACCGCTGGCGTCGGTCAAATGGAAGGCGATGTCCATGACATGGGAATCCTGCAGGCCTTCCTGCCGGATCTTCTGGATGGTAGCCATGTCGAGCTTTTCGTCCTGGGCCTGTATGTGTGATGAAAGAAGGAGTGAAAGAGCAAGAGCGGCGAACAATGGTCGCATGGCTGTTGCCGGTTGGTGGCGTTTTCTCATGTGCAATTATTTTGATTTAAAGTAAAAGATCGGCCCGGAACAGACAAATAAAATCGGGAAAGGGGATGATAAATATATGAACGGTAAGTACCTTTGCCCATGCGTAAGCTGGGTATGGACGAATTGAACCGAAAATCGGTGAACGAATTCCGGCAATCGGAAAAGACACCGGTGATCGTGGTGCTGGACAATATCCGCAGTATGCATAATGTGGGGAGCGTATTCCGGACGGCCGACGCGTTTCTTATCAAGGCAGTCTATATTTGTGGCTATACGCCGCAGCCGCCGCATCGCGACATTCATAAGACCGCGCTGGGGGCAACGGAGACGGTGGACTGGCAGTATTTTGAGACGACGGTACGCGCGGTGCAATCGCTCAAGTCGGAGGGTTATAGCGTATATGCGGTCGAACAGACGGAGGGCAGCATTCCCTTGCAGGAGTTCGCTCTGCCGGATACGGGGCAACTGGCGGTTGTGTTCGGGAATGAGGTGAGCGGGGTAGGCGAGGAGGCGCTGGGATTGTGTGATGGGAGCGTGGAGATCCCGCAGTGGGGGA
>PMUF01000372.1 GCA_003167015.1 Chitinophagaceae bacterium
GTGAAGGTGCCGTGCACGAGGTTGCCCGCCAGTGACAGCGTATTGCGATTGTCTATCAGGTAGTCCAAACCGCCGCGGGCAAAAGCGAAATAGCCTTTATTGACGGCATCGTCGTATTCCGTAAGGCTGTCATTAGGCGGAGCCGGCGTGCCGGGCTGATTGAAGGTATAACGGTTGATAGTGCCGGGAGAGATCGATTTGCGTTCGTTGAAGTTACCGCTGAGGAAGAAATTGATCTTCCCCTGCTTGACGTTGATGTCGCCGCCGGCATTGGGCTTGCCGCGGTCGTCTATACCTGCACGGATGCTGCCGTTGTAGCCGGCCTTCCTGTTCTTTTTCAGCACGATATTCAGGATGCCGGCTTGCCCGCCGCTGGCATCGTATTTGGCGCCGGGGTTGGTGATGATCTCGACACTCTCAATGGCATCACCGGGGATCTGGTCGAGCGTGAGCGTTGTCGGCCTGCCATCCACGAAGATGGTCGGTGTGCTGTTACGCAGGGTGACATTACCGTCGATATCTACCTGGAGGGAAGGTACGTTCCTCATCACATCGACGCCGGTGCCGCCCGGAGCAGAGATGTCTTTTTCGACGTTGTATACTTTCCGGTCGACACCCATGGTCAGCAGCGGTTTGGAGGCCGTGACGGTAGCCGCCTCCATCGTCTGGGAGGCTCCCTGGGCAAGCTTGATATTACCCAGATCCTTATCAAGGGCGTTCATGGCCGACAGGGCCTTGCTCATCTGTTGCTGTTGCGCATCCGCATCGTCCGAGCCGGGAGCAGCCGGAGCTGCGCCGCCCCGCAATGCTTTGAGATCGAAAGCTACTTTTTGGTCATAAGGGTCGTAACCGATGGCGCTGATCCTGAGATGGAAATTACCGAAGATAGGCAGGTTTTCGAGGCTGAAATCGCCGCTGCGCCTGGTGATCAGACCGGCAATGATGCTATCCTTGGGAGTGTGTGTTACCGGATCGTACTTCGTCTGAACCAGTTGTACAGAAACCCCGTCCATTCCCTTATTTGTCTTCGAGTCCACCACTTTTCCATAGAAATGGCCTATGGAAGGGACCTGTCCGCCGGCGCCTCTTCTTCCTCCGCCTCCCCCAGGCACCTGGGCAAAGCCGGCTAATGACACTACAGTGACCAAAACCAACAGCCAAAATTTTCTCATGATTTTAAGTTATTCATTTCGACTGCAAAATTCCGGTCTAAAGTTTTAGCAATCGATGTCAATCTATACAGACGGTATAAAATAGATATAGGAGGGGGAAAATTATAACTACTTTAAAAAGCAGTAGCTCAACGATAAAATCCGGCTATTTGAGGAGCAATGTGAAGAGGATCTGCAGCAGGCCGATGAGAAAGCCCAGTGATGCCCCGATGACTTCGACAAAGCGGAATTCTTTGGTGAGGAATTCATTGAGCATGCTCTCCAGCCGGTCATTGGAAAAGCCTGCGATCTTCTCCACAACGATCTTTTCCAGATCCAGGTCTTCCCGCAGGTGATACACATAGTTGCTCATGATAACGGGGAATAGCTCTTCCAGCTCTTTCATGAAGACCGCTTTCAGCTGGTTGATGGTTTTATCCCCGATGAACATGGCGATCATCGGCATGGTCTCCTTCAATTTGTTGCGGAGAAAATCGTCGATGTGCTGTTCGACCAGCGGAAGGATGCGCCGTACATTTTCGGGATCGGTGATCTTCTGTTCGATATCCTCGAAAGACAGCAGTTCCTGACCGACGATCCGGCCCAGGCTGATAGCGATCTGCTGCTGCTTTTTGGGGAAGACGCCCTGCAGGGTAAAGCCCAGGATCGTCGTAGGCTGACGGGGATGAAACAGCAGCTTGAGGGCCATCCAGATCGTCAGCCAATGGATGAAGGCAGAGATAAAAGGAATGGTATAAAACCACCACGGAATGATTGTCATCATCATTGAGCGTCATTTTTTGCGAGGGCAAAGAAAAGCTAATTTGGCCGCCCCGCATGGCCCGGTCGTCCTGAAACAAAAAAATCAGGTAATGTTTTTGCCAAAAACCTAATTTATCTTAATTTCGCGCTTCAGCTGGTGGTTGTAGCTCAGTTGGTTAGAGCATCAGATTGTGGTTCTGAGGGTCGTGGGTTCGAACCCCATCATCCACCCCGAAAGCTCCGATAGAAGGTGAAAATTCACCGGATCGGGGCTTTTTTCATGAAATGCCCACCGGCCCGCCCGTCCGCTCACCGGGAGCCGCTTTCCTTTCATCAGGAGCCGCTGGAAGCGGCTCGACCGAAGGTCAGATATTAGCCGTTTAAAGGAAAAGGGCTATATTCCATGGTTGCCCTTTTCCTTTCATCCCAAATATGGCAAAGCTGATGTTAATATTCGTTGCAGGCGACAACATACCATTGCAATAATCGTTATTTTTGAATAGCTATGTTAAAAGTGCTTAAGTATATGATTAATAAAAGAAATCTGCCGATCGTCCTGTTGATCCTGGGTGGTGGGGTGTTTGTCGCTTTCCGGACTTTGGGCATCGGGAGCAACCCGCCTACGAAGTATGAAAGGATTTTACACAATGTAGGAGAGTACCTGGAAGAATTGCATTATAGCCCCAAGCCTATCGATGACAAATTTTCCAAGGAAGTATTTGACAAATATCTGGCAGATATCGATGCCGATAAGAATGTCCTTTTCCAGTCGGACGTAGACGACCTGCGGAGCAAGTACGGGACGGAGATCGATGACGAGATCCTCGGCAAACCGATCACGTTCGTTCCTGCCGCCAATGAAATTTACAAGAAGCGGCTGGCGGAAACGGCAGTGCTCTACAAGGAGATCCTTGCACAGCCTTTTGACTTTTCAAAGGATGAAGACTTCAACCAGAATTATGACCAGGTGCAATATCCCCATAATGAGGCCGAAAGAAGGGAAGCCTGGCGCAAGCAGCTGAAGTACCTGGCCCTGGAAAGATATTCCGATCTGCTCGACCAGCAGGAAGCTGCCAAAAAGACGCCGGGCTATGTGGTGAAGAGCGATGCCCAGCTGGAGAAGGATGCACGCGACCGGACGATGAAGGTCATGGACAGGATCTATGATCGTCTCACCCTGAAGGTCACGGATGATGACCGGTTCAACATGTTCGTCGAGAGCATAGTTCAGTCGATGGATCCCCATACCGACTACTTCCCACCCATAGAAAAGCGTTATTTCGACGAGCAGATGAGCGGCCATTTCTTCGGCATCGGCGCCTCGCTGAAAGATGAAGACGGCAACATAAAGATCACTACGCTGGTCACCGGTAGCCCTGCCTGGAAATCCGGTAAGGTCGGTGTAGGAGATGTGATCCTCAAGGTAGCGCAGGGTGACCAGGAACCGGTAGATCTGACCGGGTACGGCGTGGAGGATGCCATCAAGCTGATCCGGGGTAAAAAAGGCGCCGAAGTAAGACTGACCCTGAAAAAGACGGACGGAACGACGAAAGTCGTATCGCTGATCAGGGATGAGATCGTGCAGGATGAGCTGACTTTTGCCCGCAGTGCTATCGTCAATTCCCCCAAGGGTAAGATCGGCTATATTTATCTGCCTGAGTTCTATGCCGATTTCGATAACCCGAACGGCAGCCGCTGTTCTATCGACGTAGCCAAGGAGATCATCAAACTGAAAGCCGAAAAGGTGGACGGTATCGTGCTGGATCTGAGGAATAACGGTGGCGGCTCTCTGGCCGATGTGGTTCAAATGGCCGGACTCTTTGTCGAGCAGGGACCTATCGTACAGGTACGGGACCGCGACGGCAAACCGCAGATCTATCCCGATCATGATAAGGGCGTATTGTACGATGGCCCGTTTGCGGTCATGGTGAATGAATTAAGCGCTTCCGCATCCGAGATCTTTGCGGCGGCTATCCAGGATTACCACCGCGGTATCATCATCGGCAGCACTTCCACTTATGGTAAGGGTACCGTACAGCGTCCTATCGGTCTGGATAAGACCCTTGGATTCGCCGATCAGAACAGCGAATTGGGGTATATCAAGCTGACATTGCAGAAATTCTACCGGATCAGCGGCGGGTCTACGCAGCTGCGCGGTGTTTCTTCGGATATCGTATTACCGGATATTTATCCCGACCTCTATGAATATGCAAAATTCAAGGAGAAAGACAATCCCGATGCGCTGCCCTGGGATGAAATTCAGAAGGCGGACTATACTCCCTGGAAATACGCTTATGATATTCCGACCATTAAGGCCCTGAG
>PMUF01000583.1:0-8847 GCA_003167015.1 Chitinophagaceae bacterium
AGGCCGTCGACATACCGGTTGTATAAACCGAACAGGGCGGTGATGAGTACGGTATCGTGGATCTCCCTGTCGGTGGCGCCCTGCTGCCGTGCCGCGTCGACCATAGCGGGTGTTACGAGGCGGCCATTTCTCTGCGCTGCCCTGGCGATGTCCAGTAGCGCTTTCATCTTTTCGCTGACGGGAGCAGCGGCGGGATTGGTTTTGGCCGCTGCTGAAATAGCCGGATCTTTTAAATAGAGGTCTGCGGCGGCGGTGTGTGCAGCGGTGCAGAAGCGGCATTCGTTGCCATAAGAAGTCACAGCTGCGATCAACTCCCGTTCGCCTTCGGACAGGGTGGATTCTCCGCGGAGAAGGATATGTGTCAGCTGCCGGATGGGGAGGGCTGTATCCAGCCGGTAGTCGAGGAGGCCGGTGATACCGGGGAGATTTTCTTTTAAGGGGATGTATGGCATGGCGATGAAATTAAGGAGATGAATGTAAATAAAAAAAGGCCATCTTCAGTGAAAAGTAGATGGCCTTTTTCCATAATGTCCGGCAAGCTTCGCTTGCCGGGGCCCGCATTTTTTAAGTGCGGGGCTTCTCTCTTTAGAGGCTTTGTCCAGCGTCTCCCATTCCTTGCGTATTCATATTCTTGCGTTTGAACAGATTGAGGTCCATTTTACCGAACCGGTAAGCGAAGACTACTCTGACGAGCTGCGGGTCTTTCAGGCGGTTGTATTCCTGGGTGAAATAGGCGCTCTCGCTATACTGGTCAGACCAGCGGGTGCGGAAGATATCGGTCATCGTGAAAGTGAGTGACCCGGTCTGGTTTTTAAAGAAGGTCTTTTTCACAGCTATGTCGAACCCGTAATAGGACTTCAGGTAGCCTTGTGAAGAGGCCATCATAGCCGGGTTGGGCGGCCCGAAATTGTTGGCGTTCTGATTGATCGGCAGCTGGGTCTTCGACTGGAAGGTCGCCGTCAACTGAATGGTGAAATTGTCGGGCAATTTGAAGTTACTGTTGAATTTGCCAAAGTAGCTCCATAAAGCCGGCTGCGATGGCGTATTCAGGTTCTCGGTATTGATATGGGTATTATACAGGTTGAGGTTGAGCGAGGCATCCCACCAATGGGTAAAGTTATATGTCGCAGTGGCCTCGGCGCCAAATGTCCGGGAGTGATTGGCATTCTCATAAGTATTGATCAGCACGGGCTCGCCAACGGGGTTGGTGCCGCTGTCCTGGAAGGGTGTGATGAGGTGTGACGTATACTTGTAATAAGCCGAGAGCAGCAGGGTATTATTATGAGGGAGGGTCTTCATGTAGGTCATCTCATAATTCTGGGTGAACTCGGGTATCAGGTCGGGATTACCGCGGGTGATGTTCAGTGAATCCGAATAATTGGTGTAGGGTATCAGCTCGAAGAAATTGGGGCGATTGACCTTACGGGTTGCGCTGAATTGTAATTCCTGGTCATGATTGAATTTCTGGCTGAGGAATATGGACGGGAACAAGCTGAGCGGATAGCTGTTACTGAAATGCTGATTGGGTGTAGTATTCAGCAGCTTTCCATCGTATTTAGAGCTTTCTCCCCTGAGCCCGACCGAATAGCTGAAGTTCTTGATAGCGCTGGTGAAAGTGACATAGGCGGCATAGACGCTGTTGTCGCTGGTGTAGTCGCTGGCGCCCAGTGTGTCCAGAATAGGCTTGCCGGTGGCATCGAGCGTATACGTATTACTGTTATTGGTGAGGTGTTGGACGGCAGCCCGCAGACCTGCCTCTATTTTTGACTTCTTACCGATCGGGTCGGTAAAGTCCGTCTGGAGGGTATAGAAATGCGGCGTGTTGGTCCCGAGGGTCTGTTCCGCCGAGGTAGAACCGATAGAGGTGGTAGAGGCGCCGGGAGGGCCGGTAAGGTAATCGGTGTAGTAATAGGCATTGGAATTAGAGGTCACACCGAAATAATTGGCATCAGCGGTCCATTCCTCATCCTTTTTAGTAAACAGGTGTTTCAGGCCCAATTGACCGCCGTTGACGTCGAATTCACGGCTGGACGGAGAGGTGCGGGTAGCGTAGGTGACCGATTTGTCAGGGGCGCCGATGCTGTCGGTCTGGAGCTGGGAGTTATCGGTCGGATTGAACTGGCCATGGACCTTGATGTAAGATCCGGAAATGGTTGTCTTATTGCTGACAAAATAATCGAGGCCGATCTGACCAAAGAGAAAATGGCCTTTATTGCGGACGAGGTCGTTCTGCAACAACTCGGTTGTTTCTCCCAGGTAGGTGTATCGATTTGTATTGCCGACGGTTTTACCATTCATCCCGTTGTACATCCCGTTGAGGCTCAGGTTGATCTTTCCCTGGCGGGCGCTGAGTCCAACCAGCGCGTTTGGCGCACCGTGAGAATCGATACCGGCGGAGACACTGCCGTTATATCCTTTTTTGCGGTTCTTTTTGAGCACGATGTTAAGAATGCCGCCGCCACCGCCGGAGGCGTCGTATTTGGCGGAGGGGTTGGTGATGACCTCTACGCTCTCGATAGCGTCGGCAGGGATCTCATCGAGGGTGAGCGTAGTGGGTCTTCCATCGACAAAGATGGTGGGTGAACCGCCCCGGAGGGTGACGTTGCCATCGATATCGACATTGACGGAAGGAACGTTACGCATGACATCGAGACCGGTACCACCGGCGCTGACGATATTTTTTTCTACATTGAAGACTTTCTTGTCCATATCCAGCCGCATCGTCGGAGGGGCGGCGACAACGGTAGCCGCGGCCATGTCCTCTACTTTATTCTGCAGCTTGACGAGGCCCAGGTCTTTCTCGAAGGAAGGAATGGCGCCGTATGGCGAGGCATTGGTTTGTCCTGCGGGCGCGGCGCCGGCGGCGGGGGCTGCAGGCATGATCGTAAAGGATACGTCCTGGCTCTTGAAACCGGTTGCAGAGAGACGTAGTACCAATGGCGTAACAATGGGAAGATCTTCGAAGTTGAATTCACCATTGGCCTTTGTATCCATGCCTTTCAGCAATACCAGCTTCTTTTTTTTAGTGGTCGGGTCGACGGTTGATTTTAAAACGACTGCAGTGACCTCGCCCATGGGCTGGCCTGTCGAGTCAGTGACTTTTCCGTAAGCGCGACCGATGGAAGGTGGAGGCCCTTGTTTTCCGGCGCCGCCTTTGGATGCGGCGGGGGGTTGGGCATGGCCGACGATGAATAATAGGAAGGTAAAGGTTAGCGTAGTTGCAAAATTTCTCACAAAAGTTGATTTAGATCACAAAACTACTTGTATCTGATCAGCCTGGAAATACGAAAACTGCAAACGGAGCGAAAAACACGGTAAACGGCGTGAAATGGTCGGCAAAAAACAGTACAAGCGGTAAGGGGTCATTCGGTCCTTAAGCTGTTGATGGGGTTGGCCATTGCTGCCCTAAGTGTATGATAGCTAACAGCCAGCAATGCGCATACTACTGCCAGCAGGATCGAAAGCGTATAAATGCCCCAGCCCAATCCGATGCGATAGGCAAAGCCGCGGAGCCAGTTGATGGCGATCCAGCGTGCGATGGGCAGGGCAATGATGATGGACACTCCTATCATAACGAGGGTGCCTTTATTAAGGTTCAGGTATAATGCGGCTATTTCCGCGCCGAGTACTTTGCGGATGCCGATCTCTTTGGTCCTGCTGATGGATATGATGGCGGAGAGCCCGAACAAACCGAGGCAGGCGATGAGGATGGCGCTAAAAGAGGCGATGCCGATGATGTTCATCCAGCGCTGGTCCGACTCATATATTTTCCGGATGTCTTCCTCCATAAAAGAATAGGTGAATGGTTCATTGCCGGTAAGAGCGGCCCATTTTGTCTTCAGGCGTGCAATGACGGAACTGACATCCTGGCCCTTGCCGATCTTCAACCAGAAATATTGGAGGCGATCGGGTCTGCATTGGTGGTAGACCGGGCCGATCTGTTGTTGAAGCCCCCGAAAATGGTAATCCTTACAAACGCCGATGATGATGCCGCCGAGCGAGCGGTCGATGCTGCCGAGTGCAGGTTTACCGAGCATATTATACAATGTCTCATTGACGACTATGTAGGCGCCGGCGGTTGAGCTGAGGGTGTCATGCTGCTCTTTGGTCAATTTCAACCGGGCGGTATCGGTGGTGAAAGCAGGTGAAAAGGCTCTTCCGCTGATGATGGGGATCTTGTTAAATTCAAAATAATTATAGTCCACCGTCATTTCAGTTAGGAATTCCCGTTTGCCGTTGATCATATGACCGTTGGAATTGTTGTTGCCGGCATATTTGAAGGAAGCGCCTGTCATAGCTGTCATAGCAGGTTGTGAAGCGGCGTAATCCTGCAATTCTTCCCGCAGCCGGGATGTCTTTTGACGGCCATTCGCTGCGAATGCAAAAGGATTTTCGACGAGCACCACTTCGGCCCGTTCAAATCCGAGGTCTTTATGGTAGATGAAATGCATCTGCCGGCTGATGACGATGGCAAAGAAGATCAGGATGATGCAGGCGGTATATTGTACGACCACGACGATCTTTGACAAAGCCGGGTTCAATTTGTAGGTGCTGAATTTGCGAAGCAGGCTGATCGGCCGGATACCGGCCATCGTTAATGCGGGGTAAATGCCTGCCGCGAGGGTCAGCCCTACAATAACGCCCAGCAGCAAGGCGAGAACGCCGGGATGAAATAATTCCCCGAACGAGGCCGATACGCCGGTCAGTTGGTTGAAATAAGGCAAGAGGATCGCGGAGGCCAATAAGCCTGTGAGTACAGAGATCAGGACCAGCACGAAGGTCTCTGTGAGACAGGAGGCGATAACATGTGTCCTGGTGGCGCCGATCACCTTTCTTACGCCGGTCTCCTGGCTTCGTGCGGCCACGCGGCTCATGGAAATCAACATATAATTCAGGCAGGAAATGAGGATACCCACCATGGTCAGCGTGATCAATTCGAGCATGCCGGAGAGGTCGGTGATGTGGAACCAGTCTTCGCTCTTATTGAAATGGGCATCAGCGAAGGGCCGGATGGTCAACCGGAAGTCGATGGGCGTGGGGCTGCCGGAAGACTGCTGCACATCGTCCACGTTGGATTTGAACTCATTTTTGCCAAAGGCGAGGAGCTTATTTTTGAAAGCCCGGACATCGGCGTCTTTTGCCAGCTGGATGACCATGAAGTGTGACATTCGGTTGGTACCGCCGCGCAGGCTTTCCTGGTAGTCGGAACTGCCTTCGACGGGGAACATCACGTCAAAATGCATGCTGCTGGTAGGTGGAAAGTCTTTGGCAATAGCCGACACGGTGAAGAGCTTGCCTGGTTCCGCGTTGAGCGCCAGGGTTTTTCCGATAGGGTTTTGTGAGCCGAAATATTTTTGTGCGGCGCTTTCGCTGAGCACGACGCTGTTGTTATTGGGAAGGGCATCCGACGGGCTGCCCACCGACAACGGAAAGCTGAAAACGGTAAAAAAGTTCTTATCGACAAAAGCCACTCTCTCATCATCTTCCTTGAAACTCTGCTGATCCGCACGGATCACGGGTTGCCAGGTGCTGGTGAACCGCACCGCCTCCTGTACTTCCGGGAAGTTCTTCTTCAGATCAATGGAGAGTGCTACGGGCATGCTCAACATGTTCTTTTCTTCCGCGCTGCGGGTCAGGGTTTCGAATAGGCCCGGGTGTGCTGAGGTATCACTGATATTGAATAGATCCGTCATTTCCAGCCGGTAGAGCTGGGGGCCGTTGGCGTGGAACTTGTCGATACTGACCTCATGGGACACAAACAGCAGGACCAGGATGACGAATGAGCAGGCAAGGCCGAGGCCGATCAGGTTGATGAGGGTATAGGTCTTGTTGCGACGGAGGTTGCGGAGCGCCAGGCGAAGGTTGATGAGTAGCATGGGTAAAACCGGGTTTTACCGACGCGGGGCCGGGGCGCCGGTGCCGAGCCACAAGATAGCGTTTTTGAACAGTTGGTTTTGAAGAGGGGTATTAAAAATCTGGTCACCGTGGCCCATATTGAGGTATAACATTTTATACCGGGTATTCGTCCAGACGACAGGGATATCACCGCTGCGAAGCCGGTCTTTTTTACCGAGGGGGTATTGGCCGGGGTCAAGGGTGACGAGGACTTTTACGTTTTTATCCAGGCGAGGGTTGGGGTCCCACCGGTACCATTCGTTAACCGGGCCGGTGTATTTCCCGGGCAGGCCAAGGGTCACGGGGTGCAGGGTATCATCGACCAACAGCCGGGCAGGCATGGGGGGCCAGCTATTGTCTTTGAAGACGGCTCCGCCGAGGAAGCGGACGAACCAGGGCCAGTGCGTATAGGAATCATTGTAAGCGGACACGTGGAAACCCAGCCAGGCTCCGCCGTTTTCGATGTATTGTTCAAAAGCCGTTCGCTGTGCGGTATTATGCGGAAAATCGTTGAGCCAGAGAACGAGCTGGTATGACCGAAGTTTTTCAGGCGTCATCGCATTCCAATCGGAGGTCGTATCGAGGATGAAATTGCCGCCTTCTGCCGCCAGGCGGCTATAGAAGCGAATAGCATCGAATGCAAATTCGACGTGATCGGTCTCGACGGTAGTCGTGTAGAAAGCAAGCGCTTTGAAACGAGGTGGAGGCACCGGTCGGGTCGCCGAAGCCCAGAAGATGGCGTTACGGAAGATCAGGGTGTATACGGAATCATCGAAGAGGATGGGATCATGTCCCATGAATATATACACATTTCGGGCTTTGACACGGGGGTTGGTCCAGATCACGGGATGATCGCCCATTTTAATGGTTGTATCGGGGAGGTAAGAGGACTCGTCGACGTGGGCAAGAACATGGACATTGGGCCGGGGGCTCCGGTCATAGGTATACCATTCTTCTTTTTGTACAGCAAAGGAATCGGGCACGCCGTTCATGACGGGGTTGTCATGGTCTTCGACATGGACGGTTGCTTTGGCAAAGCGGGCGATATAGTCTTTCCAGCGGATCCCGCCCATGAAGTTGGAAAACCATTGCCACATGGGGTAGCCGTCGAATTCTCCGAGCAGGCTGGCATGATGGAAACCGATCCATCCTCCCCTGCCCTCTTCTATATAATGCTCAAAAGCGGATACGGCAGCGGGGCGCCAGGCGTAGGGGGCATAATCTAATTGAATAATCAATTGATAGCGGGAAAGGAAGGTGTCGTTGATGCTATCGGTGTTGGTGATATAGTCGACGCGAAAATTGCTGTCGAGCGCCAGGTTGTCGAGCCATTTTTTGGCCCGGGCGGAGTATTCGACGTGGTGACCACCATTCTCGTACAGGGCAAGCGCCCGGAAACGGGCGGGCCGGCCGGACATAACGGCTATATCTTCTTTAAAAGAATCCTCCAGGGTAAGGAGGTGGGCATGAAGACCTTCGAACAAGGGCTGGTCTGCGGCTGACCAGGGATTGCCGCTATGGTAGTCCCACCACCGGTATTCGACCTTGGTAAAGTCATTGGTGATGCCTTTGTCCAATGCCCGGTCGGCGAAATGGGAGGCAATCAGGACATAGCCGGTATCGGTGACGCGAATCTCGAGACGGCATTGAACCTGGTAATGATTGGAAGGGCCGCCGGTAAAGCCTTCGGGGCCGGGGATGGCGAGGGAAATGGGATGGCCGTCGGGTGACTGGCCACCGGTGAGGATGTCAAATCTTGCTGTTCCGCCGATGATACCTGCTTCGGGATCGGCGATTTCGACGGTCTTGTCCGCGCCGCGGAAGGTCTGTTCGTACCATTGCAATGCGCGACGGTAGGCTTCCTCCCTGGAAAGAGAGGGGTCATAGGAATAATTCTTTTGATAGTACACTTTACCGTTCCGCGTGGAGACGGGGGGAATATAATTGGAAGGGGATGCAGCCCAGCGGATGGCGTCCCTTAGAAGTATCCGGTAATTGGTATCGGCCAGGATAGACGGGTAAGCGCCCATGCTGATATAGATCATGCGGCGATAGGCTCCGTTTGTCCACACGACAGGGTGGTCGCCCATGGGTTTATTGGGATGATAGGAGGATTCGTCGACACTGGCCAGAACGTGTACATTATTCCTGGGGCTATGATCGAACTCGTACCATTCGTCGGAGAGGGAGAAGGTGACGGGGAGGTGGCGGGTAACGGGATGTTTGTGGTCTTCGATAACGACGGTGGCTTTTTGGAGGGCGGGGTGCGGGGAGTAGACGACGCCGCCCAGGAAGTTCTCAAACCATTGCCAATACCGGGTATGCGGGCCGAGGAAGGAGGTGCCTGTCAGGCCTGAGGCGTGGATGACCACGAAGCCTTTGCCTTCTTCGGCGAACTTCTGCAGGGCGGCCTGCTGGCCATAGGACATATCGAATGGGGCCAACTGGAGCATGACGAAGACCTGGTAACGGGTGAGGTTGCTGTCATTGATCAGGCTGGTATCGTCGGTGAAGTCGAGGGTAAAATGATAGAGGGAGGCGATTTGCGCGAGATAAGGTTGGGCGGCGGCAATCATTTTCGCGTGATCGGGGACACGGGAGGCAACGACGAGGACACGGAAGGGGGCGTCAGCGGGGCCGGGAGAGAGGACGCGCGAGGGCGCGGCCGGGGAAGAAGTGGCCGGCAGCCCGGACGCAGGGTTCTTTTGTCCCCGCCCCGCGTCCGTGCCGACCAGGATAAAGACTAACAGG
Organism: Chitinophagaceae bacterium; assembly: GCA_003167015.1. GTDB lineage: Bacteria > Bacteroidota > Bacteroidia > Chitinophagales > Chitinophagaceae > Puia. The sequence continues at coordinate 8,647 of PMUF01000583.1, forward strand.
ATTAAGCCGGGGAGTGGGTTTAGACGTAACTTATTCATTTGATGCACAAATATCAATTCTGCATACCGGACCAACAATTTGCCGGCCACTACAATAACACTACACTGGTTGTTTTTCAGCATTTTGTAAGGTAAATAGCCTGGATGGCTAAAAATATGCGTGGCTTTTGCCAAACCTTTTTAAATTGTCGTCCCATGTGGA
>PMUF01000583.1:8949-9153 GCA_003167015.1 Chitinophagaceae bacterium
TGCCGAATAAGGCGGCCAGCAAATCCCTGGCGATCGACACGGCCGGCAGGATATATGTAGGCGGACAGGACGAAGTCGGCTATTTTTCCCCTGACGATAACGGCATTCTGCGTTTTCATTCCCTGAAGGAGAAGTTGCCGGAGATAGCCCGGCAATTTGCCGATATCTGGAATATCATACCCATAGGGAACAAGGTCTTTTTCC
>PMUF01000511.1 GCA_003167015.1 Chitinophagaceae bacterium
TGGCATTGTCTATATTCAGGTTGTACACGGTACGATTGAGCGGAATGATGGGATGGTCTGCATAATATTCGCTGCCCAGCAACCCCTCTTCTTCCGCGCTATAGGTGACGAACAGGACGGACCTTTTGGGCGGGTAGCGGCCGAAATATTTCGCGGCATCGATGACTGCTGTTGAACCGAGAGCGTTATCCCTTGCCCCATTGTATATGCTGTCAAGCTTGCCTTCTTCCATTTTCGGCTGTGCTGCCACCCCGAGGTGATCGTAGTGAGCGCTAAGCACGATGTACTGGTCCCGCAATGCAGGATCGGTGCCTCGCACGTAGGACATCACGTTCTTTAAGTTTGTCTCATCCAAAGTGGTGCCCATGATCTCGATCGATGCCTTGCCGATCTCGCCTTTTACCAGGGCCGTCGTATCGTCGGCACGATGACGCAGCCAGATGATCTGAATCTTAGGCTCGCTCTGAGCATTGCTGCCATGTTCATTCATCAGATGCTCCCGAAGTGTCTTCCAGTACTCGTCACCACCGTTGAGATTCAGGAGCAGGCACATTGCCCCCTTCGCTGCTATGATATCCCTGATCTGGTTGGCCTTATCCAGATCCTTGCGCGCGGACTTGCGGTCGCCGGCGCCGGCGTCCATTAACACCAGCTTTCCGTTCAGGTCCAGCGTATCCAATGCCGCGGCTGTGCTATCGTGGCCGATATATACCAGCGGGGCATTCATGTGGACGTTGGCCGGTACGGGCTGTAAGGCATCTGTACCGGTCCTGAATGACCGCCGTCCGATGGTAATGACGCCGGTCTCGGACCGGCGGGTGGATGATAGGGAGAAATGCTGGAAGTAGCCGTCTGCGCCGGGAATGGGCCGGGCGCCGGCTGCCTTGAATTGATCGGCTATATACTGTGCGGCGGTGTCGATCTCCGGCCGATAGATGTAGCGGCCTTTCAACCGGTCCGAAGCGAGGTAGATAAGAGGTGCTATGGCCTTGCCGGCAGGGAGTGTGGCGGCGATCCGGGCCTTGTAGGGTTGGGCCTGCGTTGCTGCGGGGGTTAGCGACGGGGACGTTTGCGATGCGGGCTTCGCGGGGGTTTGTGCGAGCAACTGCGAGGAGGATGCGGCGAGGGCCAAAAGCAGCGCAAAGGCCCGGGGGGAGGACTTCAGGAGAGGTGTAGGTTTCATGTTTCGAAGATAATTTATTTTACTGCGGGAATCTGTGCGAGAATCTGATTGATATCGTCCGTGATATGCCGCCGGGCCTGGCTGAATGCGGATTCGGCCGCTTTTTTGGGCGTACCTATTATGGCCGTCCGGATATTCCCCTCGATGTCGCCGAATTCGGTGCGGATACCAGTACTGGCACGGGGTATGCTTCGGCCAAGGGCCTGTGAGATCTGACGGTAATTTTCGAATGAAGACATCAATTTGCGCGCGGCCTGCTGCGAGTAGTCTGCGGGGAGATGATCGCGGATGGCTGTCAGTTGTGTTTTGGCTTCGTCGAGGGTCATACCGATGGCATTTCATCGAAGATAGGGTTATTATTCCGCCCTCAGACTATCGACGGGATTGGCGATGGCCGCACGGACGGACTGAATGATGGTCGTGGCAATGGCAATCAGCAGCACAAGACCGCCGGCGAGTGCAAACAGCCACCAGCTGATGGTCGTGCGATAGGCGAAGTTCTGTAGCCAGCGGTTGGCGCCAAGCCATGCCAGCGGCGAGGCGATCACGATCGCGATGACGATCAGCCGCAGAAAGTCGGACGACAGCAGCGCGACGATGCCGGTGACATTTGCTCCCAGTACCTTGCGGATACCGATCTCCTTCGTTCGCCGCTCGGCTGCATAGGCGGCGAGTCCAAACAGGCCGAGACAGGCAATGGCTATGGCCAGCGCGGAGAAAAGGATCGATAGCTGCCCCATGCGCTGCTCACTCCGGTAGAGGGCATCGAAGTCTGCATCCATGAACGAATATTCGAAGGGCTGGTGCGGCGCCAGCTCCTTCCACTTCGCCTTCACTTGCGCGAGGAGAGCGGGCAGGTTGTCGGACTTCACCCGGACATTGAGAAGATTGGGATTGCCGAAAGGGTTGGTGATGATCATCACCAGCGGCGTGACATTGGTCCGTAACGAAGAAAAATTAAAATCCTTCACGACCCCGATGACATGGAAGATTGTCTTTCCCTCATTGTAGCCGTTCAGGGTAATCAATTTATTCAATGGGTCGGCGGCGATCCCCCATACCCGCGCGGCGGTCTCATTGAGTACGATGCCGGTAGAATCGGTCCCGAACCGCGATGAGAAATCCCGGCCCGCCACGATCTGCATCTTCAACGTCGAAATATAATCGGGATCCACCATCCAGGACTGCACCTCGATGCTGTTATCCGGGTGACCCTTGACGGACCCGAAATTATGCCACCGTTCCTGGTTGGTGGGCAGGAAATCAGACAGGGTGGCGGCGGACACACCGGGTAACTGCAGGACTTCTTTTTTCAGCGTATGGGGATCGTTGTTCAGCGAATGGAGACCTTTGATGGTGAGCATCCGGCTGCGGTCGAAACCCAGGTCCCGGCTTTGGATATAGTGCAGCTGCCGGAAGACGATCAGCGTACCGATGATGAGGAATAACGAGATGGAAAATTGGAAGACCACCAGTGTGCTGCGTAATGCACCGCCTTTGAAGCCGCTGCTCAGTTTGCCTTTCAGTACTTCGACAGGCCGGAAGGCAGACAGGAAAAAGGCCGGATAGGCGCCGGCCAGCAGACCTACGACGAGGACGATCCCTGCGAGACAAGGCAGCAGCCAGGCCAGTACGCCTGCATTAAAGGTCAGCGATTTATCCGCCAGCTGATTGAACAGGGGCAAGACGGCGACGGCCAACCCAATGGCGAGGAGGGCTGCGGCCAATGTCATCAACAACGACTCGGACAGAAATTGACCGATGAGGGTACTGCGGGCGGAGCCGAGGACTTTTCTGACGCCGACCTCGCGGGCACGGCCAGCCGAACGGGCCGTCGACAGGTTCATAAAGTTAATGGCGGCGATCAGCAGGACGAAGACGGCGATAGCTGAAAAAATATAGATATACTGAATATTTCCATTGGCCCCGAGCTCGTCCGAGCGGTTGGAGCGGAGATGGATATCGGTGAGGGGTATCAGCCCGAGACGCAGGGAGTAGTCTTTGCTTTCATATTCCTTATACATCCGGTCCCATTTGTACATAAATGATCCAAGCTGCTGCCGGAGGGCATCTACATCGGCTCCCGGGCGGAGAAGAATAAAGGTGGACATGGGAAATAAGGCATAGAAGCTGTTGTTGCCTTCCATGCCATTGCCACGCATCGAAATAAACAAATCGTAATGAAAGCTGGATTGGGCGGGCATGTCCCGGATCACACCCGTGACGGTCAGGATGGCGCTGTCGTCGACATCGGTAAGGGTCCGGCCCACGACGCTTGTACTATTGAAATAACGCCGGGCGGTGGATTCGGTGAGGACGACGGTATGCGGGGACTGCAATGCTGTGGCCGGGTTGCCTTCTACCATGGGCAGCGTGAAGACAGCGAAAATCTGCGGATCACAGATCACTACATGCGGCTCGGCCATGAGCTGGTCCCCCTTTTTGAAACGCATTCCCGGTTGGGGCAGTAACCTGACGGCTTGCTGCACTTCGGGATAGTTTTTGATGAGGGTCGGGGCTACGGGCGGGGCGGCATCGGCCATGTAGCTGACGTGCTGATTGAGATTGAGGTCGGTATTGACCCGGTAGATGCGTGCGGCATTCGCGTTCCATCGGTCATAGCTGCATTCGTCGACGACATAGAGGACGATGAGGAGGAAGGTGGTGAGTCCGAGGGTCAGCCCAAGGATATTGAGGGCGGTGAAGCCCCGGGTCCTGAGCAGCTGGCGGACGGCGAGGCGGAGGTTGATGCGACGCATGGCGGAGGTGTTGGTTGATGTAATTTAGGAAAAAAGGCATGATGCCGCTCATCCCGGGCGGCGGGACCGCGGAGTACGACTGCAGGAGAGACCGTTCGGGGAAGAGGACGCGGGTACGACCGAGGGAGAAGCGAGGAACGAAGCTTTTACGAGGGTCTCGAAGTTCGGTCGAAGTTCTAAGTGGAAGTTCTAAGCGAGGGTTGGCGAACATATGTCTTGAAATTTTTTGGATTTTAGTAGTAAAATCCAGCGCGGTATAAAAAGACCAAAAAGGATTTTCAGGCGGAGGCGTTTTAAAGGTTGCGGATCGTATGTGTTTGATAGCCATTAGGTTGTTGAAAATCGAAGGACAGTAGAAAATGGACCGGGGGTCGGATTTTGGGGAATTTAAACATATTTGAGTAGTAAAATCCGCGGGCTTCAGAAGCCGGACCAGTTGTCGACGTCCTTTTCCCACTTGCGGCTGACGGAACCTTTGCAGGTGTAGAGTTGCCAACCCTTATCCTTGTTGTGCAGGTATTCACGATACAGCAGGTAACGGAACTGCCGGGTGGTGAAAACATTATACCACAGTTCATGTTTGTATTCCGGGACAATACCCGCGGCCTGCAGGACATCATATGTGGCGGAGGCACAGCGCATGCCGAGGAAGGCATAGTCATAGGGAGACTCCCGGGTATATTGGCCGGCAAGACTGTCAAGGATCTTTTTCTGTGCCGCGGTCACGGGAATCACGAACACGGCCCGGCGCAGGCTATCGATGTTGCCATAATAATTACCCAGGACATTCCACATGCGGGTTTCCGAATAGGTCCGAAAACAGGAATTGAAGTTCTTTTTATCAGCGCTGCTAATGAGATGCCCGCTGGCGGCGATGCCGGTGTATTTCAGCGGCTGAAAGCTGAGGACTTTGCCCGGCGCATACTCAACGCCGACATGACCGCCATGTAGCTTGGCAGTCCGGTTGATCAGGGTATTGGGGCCATACATCGGCTCGCGGCCCATCCAGCCTTTGGCGGGGATCGAGCCATAAAGACAAAGGACGCGGATGGTGAATGCCGGGGGATTTTGGGCGGGAGATTGCGGGGGTGGGGCTGCCTGCAGGCAGGTCAACAACGTCAGGAGAAGCGTAATGGTGCAGGTCATAGCCGAATTTCGGCTATTTTTGGTCAAATTCCCTGCTATGAAAAGAATTTTGGCGCTGGCGCTGTGTTGTACGCTGATGGCTGCGGGCCACAAGCCGCTGACCTGGGTGGCTATCGGTGACAGCATCACCTATCTCAACGATCATTTGGATGAGACGGGGCACCGGCTGACGAAAGGATACCTGACGGATGTCGTGGAGCGGCTGCCTTACGTGCATTATGTCAACCAGGGCCATAACGGCTGGACGACGACGGATTTTGCCCGGTCGATCGACAAGCTGGGGATACCCGCGGGCGATGTGTATACGATATTTCTCGGGACGAATGACTGGTGGCAAGGGCATCGGATCGGTACGTGGGCGGATTATGAACAGGCGACGGGGGATTCGACGATCTATGGCTGCTTTCGGATCATTGTCAATAAGCTGCGGCAGCTGAACCCGAGTGCGACGATTATATTACTGACGCCTATGCCGCGAACGGATTTCATCTACATCAACGACTCCCATAACAATGCCTACGGCTCCTATCGCTTTAAAAACAACCAACCCCTGGATTCGGTGGCTGCGGCGGTGGCGGACATTGGAGAGCATGAACACTTCCGCGTGATTGACCTTTATCATGAGCGGCGGCTGGCGATTCCGCACCTGGTACGCTTCAAGCGGCTACATGACCCGGCGACGGGGGCATATCGGAATTATACCTATCCGGATTATATCTTCATTCCCTTTCACCCTTCTGATGACTATCCGTATCCGCCGGAGGCGCAGGGTATGACGTATGACGGGTTGCATCCTTCGGACAAGGGAGATGCGCTGATCGCGAAGCGGGTGGTGAAAGCGCTGAAGGGGTTGTAGGGCCGGTCGAAGAGCCTTTATCAGGGGGTTTGGTGAAGACGCTATGCCTTTTGATGACTCCGCATTTCCGTGGGCGCCTGGCCAAACCGCGTCTTGAAGGCGCGGCTGAAATGGGACGGGCTTTCGAATCCGCTTTCAAACGCTGCCTCGCTCACTGTCCGGCCCCGGTTCATCAGCAACTGCAGCGAATATTGCAGCCGCTTTTCCAGCAGCCATTTGCCTGGCGTGGTGTCAAAAAGCTTTTCGAAATCCCGTTTAAAAGCCGAAAGGCTGCGGTTGCTCAGCTTCGCATAATTTTCAAGCCGGAGGTTATAGCAAAAATTGTCTTCCATCACCCGCTGTAAGAGGACGGTCTGCGGTTGACCCAGTAGGGAACAGAAATAGGAGAGTAATTCCCTGTTCCCTGCATTGTCGGCGATGGTCAGGATCAACTCCTTGAATTTGAGCTCGAGCAATGCCGGGTCGGGTTCGCGGGTCTCATTGAAATAAGAAGACATGGAGAGGAAGAAACCTTTTAATGTCTCGTCCGCCTCGATCAGGATGAGCGGATCATACGACTGCTTTGCACTGGCCAGTGGCCGCGTGCGGGTATGCAAGGTCTCGCAAATGAATTCATCGGGGATAAAAAACAATATCACGCAGAATCCCTCGTCCAGGAATTGCTCCAAAATAAACCCGCCCTTACGCACAAAGACACAACTGCCCTTCCGGATATCGTAGCTTCCCCGCGCTGTATGCCAAACCTTATGCCCATCGACCGCATAGAACAGGTAGTTGTGGTTCGTCCATAGGCCGGCAAACCGCTTCTTCATCAGTCTCGCTTCCATTGGACAATTGAAGGCGGTAATCAGCGACGGCCCGCAATTGAACTGCCGGTAGTATTGAGGATGCTGCAATACGCGGTCGAGAAAGTTGTCCATACCTAATAAAATTATGATTTTTTGCCATATAATCGGTGGACTTTTAAGTCATGAAATGGAGCTTTTCGGATATGGTGAATATCCCTGCAAGACCGATCCTTGTAGAAAAATTACCGACATGCAAACAACTGTTATGAATCCCAACAAAATGCTTTGGGAAAAAGGTGACTTCACCAGGATTGCGGAGACCATGCGGAACAGCGGCGCCGCCCTGGTGGCCAAACTCGGCATTACCCCCGGCCTACGGGTTCTTGACCTGGGCTGCGGCGACGGGACGACGGCGATCCCCGAAGCCAGGCTGGGTGCGCAGGTATTGGGAGTGGATATTGCCGCGAATCTGGTGGCGGCCGGCCGCGCCAGGGCAGCTGCCGAGGGCCTGTCGAACTGCACCTTCCAGGAGGGCGATGCCACTGACCTTGATGGGCTGGACGACCACAGCTTTGACCTGGTGGCGACATTCTTTGGGGCGATGTTCGCCCCAAGGCCCCTCGATGTGGCCCGTGAAATCGTTCGCGTCACCCGGCCCGGCGGCCGGATCATCATGGGCAACTGGATCCCCGGCGATCCGACGCTCGTCGCGCAGATCCTGAAGATCAGTTCGGCCTATACACCGCCGCCGCCGGAAGGTTTTATCAGCCCGATGCTGTGGGGCAAGGAGGATCATGTCACGGACCGCTTTGTCGCCGCGGGCGTGGATAAAAAGGATATTTCCTTCGAAAGGGAGACTTTCACCTTTGAAACAAACCGGCCGCCGGCTGAAATGCTCGACCGGTTCCGGCGCTATTACGGCCCTACGATGAACGCCTTCGAGGCTGCGGAGAAGAATGGTAAATCGAATGATTTGCAACGGGAGCTGGAAGAGCTGTTCAGCCGCCAGAACGTCAGTAGCGCTCCTGACCGGACGCTGATTCCCGCGACCTTTCTCAAGGTGACGGTGAATCGAGAGGACGTCCGAGGGGACGGCCGATATTAGAAGCGGGAGCAATGTGCGAG
>PMUF01000350.1 GCA_003167015.1 Chitinophagaceae bacterium
AGGCTGTCGCCATTAGGCTGCTTCATGCGCTGAAAGATCCGGGTATAGACGCCCAGATAGCTGGAAGTGTAGATCTCATCCTCGCTGAGCACCACCAGGTAATAGAGTTCCTCCGGTGTCAGCGGGTCGAGTATCTTGAACCGGATGGCCGGGTTTTCTACGGTATGCAATGCATTGATCTCATTGACAAAGACCTGTTTGCTTTTTTTCTCCAGCATTTCCGTCAGCGCATCCATTTCCAGAGGCGTATCCCTTAAGGGCGGAAGTACCCGGGCGGCATAATCCAGCCGCGTCCTGACCATGAGTCTAAAGTAATTAAGATCGTCGTCCTTGACCTTGTCGATATCATCCGTGGTGATCTTCCCTTTCACCAGCTGATCCAGGAAAGGAAAGTATAGCTGGCCGCTGCGGCTGCCCGCCAGCATGGCGACGGTATGGACGAGGGAGTCTTTGCTGTTGCGGATATGCCATGCCAATCCACTGCCCGCGGCAGCGAAGTTGTACAGCTGACCGATATCGTAATGACCGGCTACGATGATGAGGCTGTCTTCGAAAGGCAGGCCGGGATGCCGGCTTAAGTAATTGAAAATCTGATCGGGATGCATTTCGCAATATCTCCTGGTCAGGAGGAGCCGGGAAGGTGCGACCCCCGGATTCTCCGAGGGGTAGAGGAAGCAGTCCACGAGGATAGTTCCTACCGCATAGGGATGAGCCGCCACGACAGGCTCGATGCTTTGGCCTTTTTTATCCAATGGCATGGCCTCGGTGAACGCCTGTACCAGGTCGGGCCCGAGGGTGGGATTGATCTCTTTCGCCTGGCAGGCCTTGCCGAATCCATTCAGGAGGCTTTCGAGCCCTCGCAGGTATCGCTTTTTGCCATTGGTATTAAGGGTCGAGTCGAATTCAATTTGCTGTTGCAGGTCATCGACCTGGCGGCCAAAGGCATCGGTGATCTGCAGGTTGATCGTCTCATCTTTGGTCAGCCGGATCACGCTATCGTCCTTATTACCACCCAGCCCGATCAACCGCTGCTGCGCCTGGTCTATCTTATCATGCCAAATCATGCGGTCCTGGGCGACTTTATAGGGGTAGGAAGTTCCCTGCGCCCAACCTGCCAGGGAACAACCCAGCAGTACCGCAATAAAAACAGGCTTTAGCACTGACTGTAGAATTGGACTCATAAGATATTCTTCCTCAATAACAAAAATACGACCAAACCAAGGACAAAAAGTAAATTTATGTAATATTACGGTCGGGGAGAGACCGGCCGGCTAACAATGATGTGTTATTTATGTATTAAGAAATTGTGAACAGATCCGGCAAAAACCGGCCTCAATCTTTATTTCCAGTAGGTTTGCGTAAATTTTGTTAATGGAATCTAAAGGCAAGAAGATACTGATCGCTGACGATGAGCCGGATATCCTGGAAATCATTCAATACAATCTGACCAAAGAAGGCTATGAGGTGCTGACCGCCAAGGATGGCGACGAGGCGATCGGAAAGGCCAAGATCGTCAGACCGGATCTGATTATCCTAGACATCATGATGCCTAAGAAGAATGGAGTGGAGGTCTGCGAAATTTTGAGATCTCAGCCTACCTTTAAGGAGACCCTGATCCTGTTCCTTACGGCGCTGAGCGATGAAGGATCGCATATCCGGGGGCTGGAAATGGGGGCGGATGACTATGTAACGAAGCCTATCAGCCCTAAGGTGCTGATCAGCCGGGTGAATGCCCTTTTCCGCCGGGTAAATAATAAAGAGCCTGAGGATAAAGTCCTGAAGGTAGAAAACCTAAGCATTGACCCTTCCAAATTCGAGGTCATGGTGGATGGTAAGGATGTCACGCTGGCCAAAAAGGAATTCGAACTGTTATACCTGCTGGCTTCGAGACCGGGCAGGGTGTTTCTGCGCAACGAGATCCTGAACCAGGTATGGGGCAATGAGGTAATCGTAGGGGACCGTACCATCGACGTCCATATCCGCAAGATCCGGCAGAAACTAGGACTGGATTGCATTACCACCGTCAAGGGCGTGGGCTATAAATTCAACCTTTGAACCACCGGCCGGTATTTTTGTAATTTAAAGATTCATGCCTTCCACTAAAAATCTATCTCCCAAACAATTATCCACCCTTACAGCCGTATTGCTGGCGTTGCCTATTTCCGCCGGCATCTACATCCTGACAGGCAACGGGATAGTGGGTATCGCGTCGCTGCTGATCATTTTTTCCGGCAGTTACGGGCTGATCCTTTTCACGCTGGAGAAATTCATTTACCGCAAGATCAAGCTGATCTATAAACTGATCCACCAGACCAAAGCGACTAAAAAGGAGGAGGTGTACTTCAAATATATCCTGCCGCAGAAGAGTATCGACGAAGTGCGGGAAGACGTGGAAAAATGGGGGGAGAAACGGAATGAGGAAATCGAGTTACTGAAGAAGAACGAGGCTTACCGTAAGGAATTTCTGCAAAACCTGGCCCATGAGTTCAAGACGCCGATCTTCGCCATCCAGGGCTATGTCGATACCCTGCTGGGCGGCGCCATGGAAGACACCGTGATCCGGAAAAAGTTCCTGGAGAATACTGCCAAGAATGTGGAGCGGCTGGTGAACCTGATGAATGACCTGGACGAGATCTCCACCCTCGAGCGGGGTGAACAATTGCTGTACAAGCAGAATTTCGTCGTCCAGGACCTGATCCGGGAGATCTTCGAGTCCCTGTCCATCAAGACGCATAATAAAAATGTCCGCACTTCCTTCAAAAAAGGCTGTGAATCGCCCATTACGGTTTTTGCGGACAAGGAAAAGATCCGGATGGTCCTCATCAACCTGGTGGAGAATGCCACCAAGTATGGTAAGACCGGTGGCAGTATTGTCGCCAGCGTCTATAAGATCGATGAAAAGAATGTACTGATCGAGATCAGCGATGACGGCATTGGTATCGAAGAAGAGCATTTGTTAAGGATATTCGAACGATTCTACCGCACGGATGCGGCCAGAAGCCGGGATAAGGGGGGCACCGGCCTGGGACTGGCCATCGTGCAATCCGTGGTGAGCGATCATAAAGGCACAATCACGGTACACAGCGAGCTAGGTAAGGGCACGACTTTCAGAATCGAGCTGAAGGCATGAGTAAACTTCTCTTGGTGGATGACGATGCGAACACGCTGGCATCGCTGGCGCGCGCGTTCCGTTTGGCCGGACACGAAGCGGTGGTCTGCGATAAAGCCGATCGCGCTCTCGAACTCGCGAAGGCGCAGCGCTTCGATGTCATTCTCTCTGACGTCGTGATGCCGGGCAAAGACGGCCTCACCTTGTTGGCTGAATTGAAATCGGCCGGCGTGCCCACGCCCGTCGTGATGATCTCGGGACAAGCCAGCATCGAGATGGCGGTGCGGGCCACGCGGCTTGGCGCGGTCGATTTCCTGGAGAAGCCGCTCTCCACTGAAAAGCTGCTGGTCACCGTGG
>PMUF01000353.1 GCA_003167015.1 Chitinophagaceae bacterium
CCCAACGAAGGGACAATGGTCTGGCCTGGTACCCGGTTGCGATCCGGGATACCGAACTCGGCCGCGGCGATTACCTGACCGTCGAGGTCGAACGGACTACTCACACCGATATCGCCCACCAGTTGCGCTTCGGCGCACCGGCAGCCCTCTTTTCCAATCATGATCCGCAGACGGATCGCCTGGCGGGCACCATCACCTTTCAGGGAGGCAACAAGTTAAAGATCACCCTGCTCACCGACGAACTACCGGAGTGGGCCCGTAATGGCAAATTGGGGATCGATCTGCTATTCGATGACAACAGCTATACGGAAATGTTCGGTGCGCTGAAACGGGCGGAGGCCCTGGCAGAGAAAAAGGAAGAAGGTGCGCTGATTCGGGTATTGACGGGACAGCAGGCAGCGACCTTTCAGGATGAAATGGCGTCTGCGCCAGGTACCTTACGGGAAACCAAACTCAACGCTTCCCAACAGACAGCCGTCGAAAGGATCCTCTCGGCCAACGAACTAGCCATCGTACATGGTCCGCCCGGCACCGGCAAAACAACCACCCTCGTGCAGGCCATCAGAGCCCTGGTCCGTCGGGATGGAGAGCGGTTGTTGGTCGTAGCCCCCAGCAATACCGCCGTTGACCTGCTGAGTGAGAAGTTGGCGGACGAAGGATTAAATGTCCTGCGCATTGGCAATCCGGTGCGTGTCTCCGAACGGCTGCAGTCTCTTACCCTGGACAGCCGAATGGCAGAACATAACGCCGTCAAAGAAGTAAAAAAGCTGAAGAAAAAAGCCGGCGAATTCCGCGATATGGCCCATAAATACAAGCGCAATTTCGGAAAGGCAGAAAGGGACCAACGCAAAGCGCTTTTCGATGAAGCCCGCAGCATCATGAAAGAAGTTGAACGCCTCGAACAATACGTTCTCGACGACGTGCTGGCCAAAGCACAGGTCGTCACTGCCACGCTGGTAGGCGCCAGTCATTATACCGTCCGCCATTTGCAGTATCGTACCGCGGTGATCGACGAGGCCGGCCAGGCGCTTGAACCCGCTTGCTGGATACCGGTACTTAAAGCGCAACGGCTGGTGCTGGCCGGAGATCATTGCCAGTTACCACCGACAGTGAAGTCGGACGAGGCCGCGCGCGGCGGTCTGGCCATCACGTTGATGGAAAAGAATGTTGCGCTGCACCCGGAAGCCGTCGTACTACTTGAAGAACAATACCGCATGCACGATATGATCATGGGCTTTGCCGGAGACGCTTTTTACAATAGCCGGTTACGGGCGCATCCGTCTGTGGCGGGGCATACGCTGTTTGCAGGAGACATCCCCTTGTCCTTTGTAGATACGGCTGGCTGCGGCTATGAGGAACGGCAGGAGGGCTCAGGGCTTTCCAACCCGGAAGAAGCAGCCTTCCTCTTAAAACATGTCACCCGGTTGGTCACAGAATTAAGCGCCCACTATCCTGTCACCGATTTCCCGTCCATAGCAATCATTTCTCCTTACCGGCTGCAGGTACAGCTGTTGCAGGAATTACTGCCGCACTCGACTGCCCTCCAACCTTACCTCCGCAGGATTTCGGTCAATACGATCGACAGCTTCCAGGGGCAGGAGCGGGATATCGTCTATATCGGCTTGACCCGGAGCAACGGCGACAGCAAGATCGGCTTCCTCGCGGAAGTACGCCGCATGAATGTGGCTATGACCCGGGCCCGCAAAAAACTGGTTGTCATCGGTGACAGCAGTACACTCTCCCAATCTCCCTTCTATGCCGGCTTTATTGCGTATGCGGAGGAGAAGGAGGCATATCGGAGCGCGTGGGAGTTTGTAGAGGACTGAGCCGGAAAGCGCCGATCCTTCACTCGCGGCCTAATTATTGAAATCCAATGGCACGATTAACTTAAAACTAATATTCCTGCCCATATTGAAAACGCCCACCCTGTCCGTGGTATAATTAACCGGGTAATATTTGAATCGGCTCATATAGTCCATATAAGGGGTATTAAAGAGGTTGGAGCAGATAATATAAATGCTGCAGGTAGTGTGACCTTTGGAAACGATATCCCCGCCTGCCCCGGCGCTGAACAGCACGTACCCTTTTGTAGCGGTTGTACTTGCCTTGTATTCAAAGGGCGTAAGGGCCGTATTCAATCCGTTGTAAATAGCGTACTGCTCATAAATGTCTTTTTGTTCGAAGCAGTCCAGGACGCCCGCCTTCAGGTAGGCATTGCGAATAGAAAGGCCAACCTTCTTAATAGGGAATTTAACGTCAGCAGTGATCCGCGTCGGTGGAACGAATGGCAGGTACTTAGTGGAATCGGACACACCCAACAAACCTCCGGCAACCACACTCAGTGTGGAATTCAGCTCGATCCAGGGAAGGTTCGCCGGGTGCACATTGAAGACCAATTCTCCGCCATAGAGCTGCGCTCTGGTCTGCGTATATTTATAGACAGGAGCGGCCCCCAGACCTGCCGCATTGAGGGAATTATTGATGGAATCGCCGCCGAATACGCTTTGAAGTCCCTGGGCATAAATAAAGTCGTGAATACTGTTGTTGAACAGATCCAGTTCGAGGTCTATATCCTTTGAATTGATACCAAGCGCCATATCCTCCTCCAGGCTGGTCTCGGGCTTTAGGGTCGGATCCCCGATCTCGTACACGACTGTACCGTCATGCACCCCGTTGGCAGCACATTCCGCCACGTTGGGCGCCCGCCAGCCCCTGGCTATATTTGCTTTGGCATATATGCTCTTTGTAAAGGCGTAGGTGCCTCCAAAGCTGAATGACATGCCGTTAAACCGCGAAGTAAATCCCTGAAATTCATGAAAGGCGTCGGGCGCATCGGGAGCAGCCGGCGCCTGGGTGATTGAATCCACCCAGTGGTCCAGGCCATTGAAGGTCCTGGTATCGTACCGAATACCGCCGCTTAAATTCAACTTGCCTATTTTCTGGTTGGCGATCGCAAAGCCCCCGATCTCAAAAAAGTTGTAATTGGGAATGAGCAACAGTGTCCCCAAACTCTGCGAGGATTGATAGACGCCGTTGACCCCGGCTGACATATTGAATCCGCCAAACTGGGGGGATACATACCGGACATCATATGTCACGCCTCTCGAATAATAATAGATATCCGGGGTATTCGGTATCGTTGGATCGTTGGTCTCCTGGCGCTGATTCTTTTGCAGGGAGAAAATAGCGTTGATATGGCCTGTGCCGACAGCAAAACTGTTATCCAGGACGACTTTTGCATGCCGGATCCGTTGGTTGATGACAAAGGGAGTATAAGAGGTCTGTTCCTGATGGGTAGGGATGACATACGTGGCTGCTCCGCCGTTAAGACCCGGATAGGCCACCTGTCGCTCCAAAATTCCCGTGGCAGAATCCCTGGTCCCATCGACGATTCCCGTTGCCATATCGAAATAACTGACGTGGATTTGGGTATAGCCCCATCGGCGGTGAATGCCCAAAGTACCGTCTGTATTGAAATTGCTGAATTGGGTATTTAACGCATAACCATCATAGGGGTCCTGGTAGGAGTGCGCCATGGTATTGTCGATCCGGGCGCTCCATGAAATACCGTCCTTCGTGCCTGCAATATGTCCCATGGTATTGATCAGCCCGTTATTGGTCTGATAATTGACCAGGATATCTCCCTTTGTCTGGCCCTCCGGAAGCGGGTCTGCGGGGATGAGATTGACGACGCCGGCAATGGCGTCGGAACCATAAGCCAGCGACGCAGGCCCTTTTAAAATTTCATACTTATGCACCGCATCGGGGTCCGCTTCGATCCCGAACTCGTCAAACCAGGCCTGATCGACCTGTTCCACCCCGTCGTTGATCGTCAGCACCCTGTTGTAGCCCAGTCCGCGGATGACAGGCTTTGAAATGCTTTGGCCGTCCGTCATGGCTGATACGCCCGGTTCCTTTGCTATGGCATCGATCACATTGGTAGAGGTATTTTCCAATACTTGGCTATAGCCTACCGTACTGATGGCGTACGGCGTATTTTGCCTATCCGTTGCGGCAGGGACACCGGTGACGATCACATCTTTCAGTGTAGTTGAAGAAGGGCTTAAGCTGTAGTTCCTGCTGATCATCCCTTTGACAACCACTTCTTCCACTTGCCGCGCATACCCGATCATACTGATAGAAAGGACATAAGCACCGGAGGGCAGGTCCCTGATCTGATAAATCCCATCCCGGCCCGAAACAGCGCCCAGCTTAAGATCGGGAATATAAACGGTGGCGCCAACCAATGGCGACCCGCTGACGGCATCCGTTATTTTTCCGCTGACCACAGTCTGCGCATGAATATAGGCTGGGAGGACGATCAACAGGAACAGGGCTTGTAATTTCGTACGCCGGTAATATTTCCACCGGATGAACATGGCAATGATCAGCACAATGCCACATATTTCCGACAATAGCTTTTCTCCGTCCAGCCAGTCGACCGGCCTGTCTTTCAGCTCCGGGTCCATGACTACGCCATGCACGACGAACAGCAGCGCGGTGCCGTAGGAGATAAGATGGATATTCTTCCAGGTCCGGAATCCCAACCTGCGCTTCACTTTCTTTTGCGTGGTAAGGATGACGACG
>PMUF01000301.1 GCA_003167015.1 Chitinophagaceae bacterium
CCTTTAGCCACCAGAAATAATCCTTTTCCCATTCACTGCCGACACTGTCCAGGGGGCTGCCCGGTCCGCCGCTGGAAATATAGATATCGTAAGAAAGATCGGGGACTTTTTTGCTGAGCCGCACTTCGAATTCATCGACTTCAAGGGTGAGGTCATGGGCGAGACCGAATTCCCGCAGGAGCTCACGGATGCAACGCATACCCTGGTTGGCCTGTCCTTCATAGAGGTCGAGAATAGCCACCCGGATGATCTTAGGAGTGTACATGCTGCAAAATTAAGACATTTCGCGGAGACGTGCCGGGCATTGGCCGTTACGGTGAGTGGTAAGACCGGGGCAGGGGGGCGGCAAGCTTTCGGTGGTTGCGGGAGGCTTTGGCGCCGATGGGGATTACGAGTTCCATTCGATGATCTGGTAGAAATCGTCTTTGAAGCTATCGCCGATGGGAATGATCTTCTTGCCTATATAGATCTCGTTGCGGGCGATAGAGTCGATATGGGCGAGGGAGACGATGAAGGAGCGGTGAACGCGGATGAATTCCTCTGAGGGCAGCTTGATGGAAAACGATTTAAGGTTATTCAGGGTCAGGATCGGTTCAGCTTTCCCCCGGATATAGATCTGGGTATAGTCTTTCATGCCTTCGCAGAAGAGGATGTCCTCGAATTTCACTTTGATGATCTTATACTCGGATTTGATAAAGACGAAACGGTTATTACGATGATGGATATAGATGGTGGTGGAGAGGTAATCCCGGATCTTGTTCATCGTGGAGAGAAAGCGTTCGAAGGACAGCGGTCTGCTGAGATAGCTGAAAACATCCATCTCCGTCACTTTTTCTTCCTGTTCCTGTTTATCGGCGATGCAGATGACGATGGGGTAATAACCAGCCTCTTTGAGGCGCAGCATGATCTTGTTGTCCAGCAGCCTGATATCCCAGAAGATGATATTGGCGCGATAGTGGGTTACCAGTTGGTAGACTTCCGCCGCCGAATCGCATTTGGCAGCAAAAGAGAGATTGGGGGTTTTGGCAATATAATCTTTCAGCAGGGCGCTCTGCTTGTTATTGTCTTCTACAACGATGCAGTTCAGCATCCCAATCATGGGAAGGCCTTTCATCGGGTGATGCCAGTCAAGCCCTGAAGGGGAAGCGTGAGCCATGTTGTAAATTAATCAAATTTCTTGCCTTTTGTATACCAGATCTGTCCGAAGTTGAGTACAAAGGTAACATCGGCGTAATTTTGCCGGATCAGGTTGTTGGCGGTCGTTCCTTTGATCCCATACTGGAAGATGATATCATAAGCCAGCGGGGACTTGAGGGAATTGGCGCCGATGCCGGCAGTAATGCCCATGTCTTTGATCTGTTGGCCATTGATCTGCAGGTATGTATTACCATAATAAAGACCGGCCTGCAGGTAAGAAAGCTCAATCCTGGTATTGTAGAAGGTTTTTTTCTTGGAAACTTCGAAACCGACGGAGCCTCTTTCGGCGCTGACGATGCTGTAGCCCTGGCCCGGATATTCCTGGTCATTCGTCGTTGCCACGCCGTTCCAGTTCTGGTATCGGTAATCTGCCAGGAAGGTATACTTGTCCTTGTAGGTGATCGACAAGCCAGCGCCGTAGGCATTGGGAAGGTTAAGGTAACCTTCGTTGTTCTGGATATTCTGGAGGGTGACGGAGTCATTGTTCAGGACCAGCTTGGTGCCGGCGGCGAGCAGGCTGGCCTTCATGGAATAGGTGGCGCCGAGCGTGTATTTCAATTTTTTGCCGAGATTACCATACAGCTGCATGCCATAAGTAAAATACAGGTTATTCAGGTTGAGGTCATTGGTAGAGGAGACGAGCGTGGCGCCGTTGGCGGTGGCCTGGATGATATTGTTCTGGTTCAGCTGGCCGAAGATATAGCCTGCTTCGACACCGAGGGACAGGTGATGGAAGAATTCATAGGAGTTGGCCCAGTAGGCCTTGTTGACGCTGCCGTGACCCTGGTAAAAGCTGTTGGCGATCTGGACGGTAGTACCGACAAGGTTGTAGGGGACGGAGAATGAATAGTTCTGGGTGCTGAAAGGGACCAGACCGGCGCTGGTGCCCCAGTGCTTACCTAGTTTGAGCCCGAGGACAAGTTTGCGAAAGGTTATATCGCCGGATTCAGTGCTGGCGACATTGACCGGCGTACCGGCATAAGAGATATATTGACCGCGGATGCCGATTTCCATGGTAAAAAACTGGTCGCTCAGCGCGCTGAAAGAGGCAGGGTTATTTTCGATCAGGTAGCGGTTCGAACGATAGGCAATACCCGTATTGCCCATCCCCGACGTGCGGTTATAATAGCCATCTTCCAGATCTCCGATACCCATCTGGGAATAAGGGAGATAATTATTCTGGGCCATCATTTTTACGGAGATGATGGTGAGCAGACTGATGAGGATCAGTCGGACGGAACCTCGCCGGTGAATGGCCTGTTTGGTAAGTTGGGTGATGCTCGGTTTCATCCGGATAGTATAAATTAGTTAGTTATTGATGGGGATAAAGAGATATATAATAGACACTAAGGATGATCCGCTGATTAGCCGGATAGGTTTGATCGGCAATGACCAGCCGTTTGAATGTGGCGTCGCCGGTAGGAGAGGGGATGCTAAGCATCAATCCTGTCGAATCGGCGCCAGGGGCGGTGTTGACGATCTGGGTTGCTACGAAGTTCGTGACATCGTAGGTATAGGAAGTCTGCAAGGGTAAGAAGTAATTAAGGGCGAGATTGCCGGTCTGCTGAGTCGCGGTACCAACAGCCGGCAGGGGTGAGCCGATGAGGTTGTGCAGATCGGTACTATAGATGCCCACTTGAGGCGGCAAGGTATAAGTAGTGGTGAAACTGCCTGCCAGCGGGATGACTGTCAGCTCAGCCCTGAGCAGGCCGATATAGTCCGGTCGCTGAGCGATCGCGTTCAGATAAGGAAAGGTAAGTTTGACGTTCAGTCCTCCGATCGTCTGTACATAGGATGCATGCCCTGTCTGCGCAGATGAGGTAAGGGGAGGAGGCTGCGAAAGGGAAGTCGGTTTATTGAGGTTGGCGATAGGACTACCTGCCCAATTAGCGCTCAGGCTATTGAACTGATAGCTCTTGTTATTCAGGGTAAAATCGATGTATTTCGTGGTACTGACCCCACCCGCGTCGTTCTCCCGGTAATAGATCCGCATGATCGAACTATCCCTGAAGCCGTAGATATTACCCTGGCTGCCCGACGCTTCGGAGATGGCAAGCCCCGGGAAGTATTGCTGGAAGGTCTTAAGGGTCGTCATTGTATCGGACTTATTGTAGACCAGATCATAGAGCTGCTGGCCAAGACTCTTGTCCATAGGAATCAATACGGTATCAGTACGCTCGGTTGTAGTAGACCGCGTCGGGGTGATGAAGACTGATCCCTGACCGATGACGGGACCCAGCGGTAAGGAGCGGTTGCTGTACCAGGCTGGTTCGAAGGGGGCCAATTGGAACAGCGTATCGATCTCCTGGACCTGATAGGTCTGCGGGATCGTGGTATCTCCATAGAAGGGGTTATTGGTCTTGAAAATCATCACCATCCCGATCGAATCATAAGTGTCTACCAGGTAATTGAGCGTGGGGAGGGTGGCCGGGGGCTGCAGCTGGATATAACCGGTGGAACTCATCTGGCCCAGGTAAGCATCGTGATAGCTGCCCACCATAAGGTAACCCGTGGCGGCAGTGGCGACAGAGTCCGTATAGACCGTGGACATATTGATAGTCGAGGAGTCTATCACGATAATATTGGTTTGGCCGTTATCGGGCACATAAGAACTTCCAAAGTTGAGGGAGGGTTGCTTTTGACAACCGGTCAACAAAAATAACGTCGTTATGGAAAGAAAGAGAAAAAGCAGTTCTTTTCGCAAGTGATTGTGTATGATAGTCATGCTGGTTTCTTATTCAGTCAATTACGCCAGGCATTTTCGGGCGCTGCCCTGGGCTAATTTTTGCAATATTAGGTGGTCGAACTGTTACTATTTTGTTAGTATGTATTAAAAGGCATAAAAAAACGACTAATCTTCACTTTTTATATACTAATCTAAATTCTGTCCCGACGGCCATCCGGCCTTCCGGGGGCGGGTAAAATACCGTGTTAAAGCCTCTTTTTCAGGTAAATAGACCCATCCCGGCAGGGGCATTCCGGCAGTGATAAATAAAAAACGCCATGGTTTCCTGTTTTGTATATAAATTTAGCCATATTATCGATTAAAAGTGGCAGAAGATACATTTTAACGAATTTACTATGTGGACTTCAAATACTTTAGCGGAAAATTTGTATAAAATATGAAGCAGATCAACATTACTTTGTTCTCGTTAATGTTACTGTCTATCCTGTTTTCCTGTTCCAGAAGTAACCTAAACTATACACAGAATGGTAACTGGGTAGGTCGTGCGACCTTTTCCGGTATTGCTATGGGGGCTGGCGCCTGCTTTGTCATTAACAATGTTGCTTATGTAGGTACCGGCATTAACCCGCTGACACCGAATCAGAAGTTAAACACCATGTATAGTTATACAGCTGCGAATATACCCACTACGCCTTATGGGTATGACAGTGCCTACGGATCGTGGGCACAAGTACAGGCTTTCCCTGGCCAGGCGCGCAGCAATGCGGTAGCCTTTAATATTGGTGGGACCGTTGGTTACCTCGGCGCGGGGCTGGCTAATGATGGATATACTGCCTTGGCTGACTTTTATTCCTATACTCCTTCTGGTGGTTGGAATCAAATTGATTCGATCCATGACGACAGCACGACCTATCCCCGTTTTGATGCGGTCGCTTTCAGTTTCGACACGACGGCCTATGTATTGACCGGGACGAACAACTATTATTATTTCACCGATGTCTGGAGGTATAGCCCCAGCACGAATTCCTGGATCGAGCAGCAATACTTCCCCGGTTCTCAACGGTCTGGCGCTGTGAGCTTTATATATAAAAATCAAGGTTATATCGTTACCGGTTATACGCCGGGGTCCAAATGGGCGGCCGGGACCTCCTGCTATGATTTCTGGGTCTTTACGCCGATGAGCGATACCTCCACTATATCGTGGCACAGGTTACGCGACATTTACAATACCAGCGCGTCCACGTATGATGACGGTTACAACAATATTATCCGCAGGAATGCGGCCAGCTTTACGATACTGGGTCAGCCTGATGGCGACAAGGGCTATATCACGACGGGCTCCAACAATGGCACGGATGTCTCTTTTACCTGGGAATATGATTTTGCGAGCGATCTGTGGACAGAAAAGACACCTTATGAAGGGACGGCCAGGACCGGCGCGGCAGGCTTTAGCCTTTTGGGCAATGTTCCTACCATCGCAGGTGCTGCGACATCGAGGGGATTCATATCCACGGGCCTGAACCAGGGTTCTACTGCCGGGTTCTCGGATTGTGAAGAATTTTTTCCGAACCAGACTTACAACCAGTACGACTAATATAATATGGCACTTTTTTTTCGGAAGTGGGGCCTGGCCCTCTTGATGGTAGCAGTGATCATCGTTTGTGTGTGGATCGGCCTTGAGCGCCGCCGCCAGTGGAAAAAGGATCATGTGCTGGTTGAGCTGAAGG
Source organism: Chitinophagaceae bacterium (assembly GCA_003167015.1). Classification (GTDB taxonomy): domain Bacteria; phylum Bacteroidota; class Bacteroidia; order Chitinophagales; family Chitinophagaceae; genus Puia. Next base: position 5,611 of record PMUF01000301.1, read on the forward strand.
CTATCCGGACGCAGCGGGGCTGGGGATACGACATCCTGACCAACGGACATCCTTATATTCACCAGGATGTTATTCCCGATATCAGGGGTCAGCATGGATTTGTTTCCAAAGATGATGCGTTGGCTGTTGGACAAGTTGTTTACGACCGGCTGGTGAAAAACCAGATCCCGATGATCAATGTTACCGAAATGAAAAAGATGGGCATTCATTTACCTGATTCTGATTCTTCTAACCATTCTAACCCAAAGAAATGAGCATGAAACGGATCAATTTTACTTTGTTCACGATACTGGTACTGGCTATCGTATTTTCCTGCACGAAAGCTAACCTGAACTATACGCAGAACGGAAACTGGGTGCATCGCAGCACCTTCGGCGGGGCGGGCGGCACGGCCATTGGCGTTGGCTATCCGGCGAGCTTTGTTCTTAATAATGTCGCCTATGTCGGCACGGGGGTGAACCCGGCGTCTCCTTCCAACAAGCTGGTGCAGTTCTGGGCCTATACGCCAGGACTTATCGTCAATGGGGCTTTCGACAGTTCTATTGCTGCCGGCACCTGGACGCAGGTCGCCGCCTTTACCGGTCCGGCCCGCAGTAATGGCATCGGTTTCAGTACCGGGGGGCTCGGGTATGTTGGGACAGGTCTTGCGAATGACGGCAGCACCGTGTATTCCGATTTCTATTCTTATAATGCCACCTCGAACTCGTGGGCCCTGGCCGATTCTCTCTACAGCGATACGGCCAGCTTTCCCCGTTATGATGCAGCATCTTTCAGTTTCGACACGGCGGCATACGTGATGACGGGTACCGACGGGTTCCATTATTTCAATGATTTCTGGAAGTTCAGCGCGGCAACGGGTCAGTGGACGCAACTGCCCAACATGCCGGGCAATCAGCGTTCGGGTGCTTTGACGTGGGTATATAATGGACAGGGATATATCCTGACCGGCTATACGCCTTCTGCCAAGTGGGCCACCGGGAATCTGGCTTATGATTTCTGGCGTT